>DBRA01000032.1:29130-41739 GCA_002305445.1 Clostridiales bacterium UBA1380
CACCGCAGGACATACATAGGCTCCATGCCGGGCAGAATAATCAACGCGCTGATCGAGTGCGGCAGCCGCAACCCGGTCATGCTGCTCGACGAGGTCGACAAGATGTGCGCTGACGCGCACGGCGACCCCGCCGCGGCTCTGCTCGAGCTGCTCGACGCGGAGCAGAACAAGGCGTTCGTCGACCATTACACCGAAGTGCCGGTCGACCTTTCCGAGGTCATGTTCATCACGACAGCGAACTCGCTCGAACCCGTCGCGCGCCCGCTCATCGACCGCATGGAGGTCATCGAGCTGCACACCTATACGCGAATGGAGAAGCTGGCGATAGCGAAGAACCACCTCGTTCCGAAGCAGCTCAAGCGGCACGGGCTTGACCGCCGCAAGGTGAAGATCACCGACGACGCGCTGCTTACGATCATCGACTCGTACACGTCCGAGTCCGGCGTTCGCGGGCTCGAGCGCGCTCTTGCGACCATATGCCGCAAGAGCGCGATGAAGCTCGTCGAATCCGGCGTAAAGCGCGTCACGGTCGACGCCGTCGACGTCGCGGAATTCTTAGGGCCGGTGCGTTACGATGCTGAAAAGGTCTCCGAGACGGACGAGATCGGCGTCGTTAACGGCATGGCGTATACCGAGGTCGGCGGAGATTTACTCAAGATCGAAGCCGCCGTGATGGACGGCACCGGCAAGCTGGAGCTGACCGGCACGCTCGGCGATGTCATGCGCGAGAGCGCGAGGATCGCCGTCAGCTACATCCGCGCGCACGCGGAGGAGCTGTCGGTCGACGCGTCGTTCGCTTCAAAGAAAGATATTCACATACACGTACCCGAAGGAGCGGTCCCGAAGGACGGCCCGTCCGCCGGCGTCACGATGCTGACGGCTCTTGTCAGCGCGCTGACCGGCACGCCCGTCCGCCGCGACATATCGATGACCGGCGAGATAACGCTCACCGGACGCGTGCTCCCGATAGGCGGNNAAGGACAACATGCGCGACCTTGTCGAGCTTGATAAAACCATACGTGACGAGGTCGAGTTCGTGCCGTGCAGGACCGTTTCGGACGTGCTCTCCCGCGCGCTTTCGAAAAAGACGCTGCCCGCCATCGACGCCGCGCAGATCGAAATCTCCCATCCGGAGCTGCCGGCGCTCGAATGTCCGCCCGCCGCATCCGCGCGCGGAGTCGCGCAGCCACAGTAACCGCGCCGCTTAATAAAGAGGATATAAAAATGAAACCGAATCTGAATAACGTCGAGCTGCGCGTCAGCGCCGGCTTCGTCGATCAGTTCCCGTCGGACAGGCTGCCGCAGGCAGCCTTTTCCGGACGCTCGAACGTCGGCAAAAGCTCGCTTATCAACACGCTGCTCGGCAGAAAATCGCTCGCGAGAGTATCAGCGTCGCCCGGCAAGACGATTACCGTCAATTTCTACGCCATAGATAAAAAAATGTACCTCGTCGACCTCCCCGGTTACGGCTACGCAAAGCGGACGAGGGAGGATCAGGTGCGCTGGTCGACGCTGACGGAGGGATACTTCACCCGCAATCCGGCGCGCGAATCGGTTCGCCTCGTCGTGCAGCTTGTCGACAGCCGCATCGGCTTCACCGAGGACGACGCGATGATGCTCGGATATATGAACAGCGCACGCATACCGTACGTCGTCGCCGCGACGAAAACGGACAAGCTGAATAAGACAGAGCGCGCCGCAGCGGAAGAAAAGCTGCGCTCCTGCCCGCTTCTCGCTCCCGGCACGGACATCGTCATGTTTTCGTCGCAGACGGGCGAGGGGAAGCAGCAACTTCTGAACATCATATTCACCGCATGCGGACTGTGAGGGTAACGTATGCCGTTTGACGCAGGAATACTCTCCTTCGCGCTGCGCGAGGTCAACGAGCTCGCGGGCGGAAAGGTCGAAAAGGTGTACGGCCCCGGCAAGGACGAGGTCGTTTTGGCTCTGCGCTCCGGCGGAGACACGCACAGGCTGCTTGTCAACGCCGGAAGCACGTTCCCGCGGCTGTGCCTGACGTCGACCCAGACCGACAACCCCCCGGCACCGCCGATGTTCGTCATGCTGCTGCGCAAGCACCTGACGGGCGCGCGCTTCGCCGGAGCGGAGCAGCCCGGTTTCGAACGCGTCGCCATCCTCGCCTTCGACGGCTACGACGAGCTCGGCTTCGCGGCGCGCCGCTATCTTATCGCGGAGGTCATGGGTAAATACTCTGACCTCATCCTGACCGACGCCGACAAGCGCATCATGGCCGCGACGCGGCTCGTCGATTTTTCTTCGTCGTCGAAGCGCAAGATACTGCCCGGCATGCGTTGGGAGATGCCGCCGCCGCAGGACAAGCGCAACCCGCTCGACGAGACGGAGGAGTCCTTCGCCGCCGTGCTTGCCGCCGCTCCCGCCGATGCGCCGTGCGACAAATTTCTGTCGTCGGGCTGGCTCGGCATATCGTCGCTCGTCGCGCGAGAGCTTTCTTGCCGCTGCTGCGGCAGCGCCGGCGGAACCGTCGGCGAATGCGCGCAGCGCCTGCCGGCGGAGTTTATGCGGCTCTCCGACGCTTTGAAAAAAGGAACGGGCATACCGACGCTCGTCACGAACGCGGACGGCACCCCGCGCGACTTCTCATACATGCCGATACTCCAGTACGGCACGGATGCTATGCTTAAAACGATGCCGAGCTTCGGCGCGCTTATCGACACCTTCTATTCGGAAAGGGCGCGCGAGGAGCGCACGCGTCAGCGCGGCGCGGATGTGCTTCGGCTGCTGTCAAACGCCGAGAACCGCATCGCGAAGAAGCTCGCGCTTCAGGAAAAGGAGCTCGCGGAATGTGCCGAGGGCGACAGATTCAAGCTCTGGGGCGACCTTCTGACAGCGAACATCCATTCCATATCGCGCGGAGACGAAGTCGCCAAAGTCACCAACTGGTATTCGGACGACGCTGAGACGGTCGAGATACCGCTCGATGCGCGCCTGACCCCCGCAGCGAACGCGCAGCGGTATTACAAAAAATACGCGAAGACGAAAACGGCGAGAAAGATCCTGACCGAGCAGATCGAAATCGGTAAAAGCGAGCTCGAATACCTCCGCAGCGTATCGGACGCGCTAAGCCGTACGGACGCCGAAGCCGACATCGCCGAGATACGCGAGGAGCTCGCGGCGGCGGGTTTCGCGTCGAGGCTGAAGCAGTCGCAGCGCAAGAACGCGAAGACAAAACCGATGCGCTACCGCACCGACGGCGGCTTCGAGGTCATCTGCGGCAAAAACAACATCCAGAACGACTATATAACTTTCAAGCTCGCCGAAAAAACCGACTGGTGGTTCCATGCGAAGAGCGCGCCCGGCTCCCACGTCGTGATGATCACCGAAGGCCGCGAGCCGTCCGAAGCCGATTTTACGCAAGCGGCGAACATCGCGGCATGCAACTCGTCGCTGGCGGACACGCCGCTCGCCGCCGTCGACTACACGCTTGTAAAGAATATAAAGAAGCCTTCGGGCTCCAAGCCCGGCTTCGTGATATATCACACAAACTGGTCCGCATACGTCAGACCCGACAAGGACGAAGCGCAGCGTCTGCGACTGTCCGACAAGTAAGCGGCACGACCTCAAAACACATTGTTAAGTATAATATCTGTCAAACAACAAAGGCAGGGGCGGCGAAAGCCGCCCTTGCCGCAGCGGAAACGGAGTATCTGTCGATGTACAAGGCATATCTGTTCGATTTTGACTACACGCTCGGAGACTCGACCGAGGGGATAGTCGAATCGGCGAACTACGCGCTCGGCCGCATGGGTATCGCACCGTCCGATCGCGACGCGATCCGCCGGACAGTCGGGATGCATCTTACTGATGCGTATACGGCGCTGACCGGCGACAGCAGCGAAGATGCGCGGCAGCGCTTTTACGCGCTGTTCAGGGAGCGCGCCGACGAGGTGATGCTCGCATCGACCGCGCTGTTTCCGGACGCGCTGCCGACGCTTCGCGCGCTGAAGCGCGCGTCGGTGCCGGCGGCAATCGTGACTACAAAGACGCGCTACCGCATCGAGCAGGTCATAGGCAGATACGATATGAGCGCTCTTGTCGCAACCGTCGTCGGCTGCGAGGACGTTGAGCTGCCGAAGCCCGACCCGGAGGGCGTATATATCGCGTGCGGGCGGCTCGGCGTCGCGCCGTCGGAAGTTCTTTTCGTCGGCGACAGCGTCATAGACGCGAAAACGGCGCGCGCCGCCGGAGCATCTTTCGCCGCAGTAACGACCGGCACGACGGGCGCCGCCGCGTTCGACGGATACCCCCGCGCGGCGGTCTGCGCTTCGCTTTCCGAGCTGCTCGCGCTGACGCTGAAATAACATAGTACATATAAAAACGCCGCGAATTTATCGCGGCGTTTTATTATAGCATCCGTCTTTTCGTATAATCGCTTTACCGCCGGCTCCGATTGTGATCGCCGAAGCCGGACACGCGCTTACGCATCTGCCGCAGCGTATGCAGTCAGCGCTGTCGGGACGGCGCACGGGATCGACGCCGAGCGGGCAGGCGCGCGCGCATCCGCCGCAGTCTACGCACGATTTATCGTCGACCGCAAGACGTACGAGCGACACCTTGTTGCACATGCCGTAAATCGCGCCGAGAGGGCAGAGCCAGCGGCAGAACGGCCTGTAAAACACGATCGAAAGCACGATTATGACTGCGAGTACGCCCAGCTTGAAGAAGTAAAGCGGCCCTATGGCAGAGCGTATGCCGGGATTCAGCAGCGCGAGCGGTATGCCCGCGCCGAGCGTCCCCGCGGGGCAGATCAGCTTGCAGAAGTACGGCTCGCCCTGCCCGAACGCGTCTGTCGCAAGGAGCGGCAGCAGTATAACGAATACGCCGAGCACACCGTAACGGATATATGTAAGCGCATGCGGCGCGCGGCGAGGTTTTTTCGGCAGCGGTATCTTGTAGAGAAGGTCCTCGACCATACCAAAAGGGCAGAGCCAGCCGCAGACGAATCGTCCGAGCGACGCGCCGAAGACGAGCAGAAAGCCCGTGACGTAAAGCGTCAGCTTGTAGCTTCTGTCGCCGAGCGTTGCCTGCAGCGAGCCTAACGGGCACGAGCCGAGCGCGCCCGGGCACGAGTAGCAGTTCAGCCCCGGCACGCAGACGTATTTGAGCGGCCCTTTATAAATGCCGCCCTTTGCGAATCCGGCGACATAGCCGTTTGTCAGCGCCGTGACGAATGCCTGCACGACTAGCCGGAGCGTCTGCAGTTTACTTTTTTTCATCGAAAATGTCTCCGTTTTTGACGGTGAGCGATAACTGCCGTCGGCGCTTCAGCCGATTCCGATGCACTCGAGGCAGATGTTGACCGCCTTGCGCAGCACAACATCCGCTTCTCCGCGATATACGCCGATAATGACAAGCACCGCTCCTGAAATAATGATTGCTGCGGATAAAACCGCCCTTGTTCGCGTCGTCATTTTTCTATATCGGCGAGAACGCCGTCGATTATCTCCGCCCATTCGTCATACGAGCGCGAACCGATATACGATTCTCCGATTCTGTTGCCGTCGGAGTCGACAAAGTACGTCGTGGGTACGGCGTAAATGTCCGCGAGACCGTTTTTGTAGATCGTCTCGTTCGGTATGATGTGAAGGTACGCGGCGCCGGTCTGGCTGATGATGTCTTTTGCAAGGCTGACGGTTTTATCGACCGGACTGTAACCGGCGCCGATCACATCGGCGGGGATGCCGATCACCTGAAAGCCCTTGCCGGCGTAGTCGGCGGACAGCTTCGCCAGATCCGGCATCTCGTCGATACACGGTCCGCAGTATGTCGCCCACACATTGACCATGCTGACCTTGGCGTCGGCGAATATGTCCGACGTTACCTCGCCGCCGTTGATGTCGGTCGCGGTGAATTCGCCGAACAGCGTATTTTTCTCCGCCCCGCCGTCAGATGAAACGGCTGCGGACTTGTCAGCCGCGGACGTCGCATTCCCCGGCGGCGCATCCATGATCCGCACGCAGCCAAAAAGCATAAACGCCGCCAGCGACGCGGCTGCTGCCGATAAAATATATCTTTTCATAATAACCTCACTCGAAACATGTAATCGTTAAGGTTGCCCGTGATAATGCATTATCATGCGCGCCTGCCGTCATGAGGAGTAAAACAGCGCTTTGTTAAAATAATATATATGCGTAATTCCGCGCATTCATATGCGCGTGCCCGCCTTGCATTAACCGCGTCGTACTTGAAAACAGCTTGTTAATATGTTATAATTTTTTAATCTTGTGTATTATAAAACCGTCCGGAAAGGATTATTTATATGCTTGAAGTCTGTCTGCCCGGCACGGGCGGAACGATGCCGTCGCGCAGAAGATGGCTTTCCTGCGTCGTATTGCGGTTCAACGGCAGCGTGCTCCTCGTCGACTGCGGCGAGGGCACGCAGATCGCTTACAAAGAGGCGGGCTTCGCCTTTAAATCGATAGATTACCTCTGTGTCACGCACTTCCACGCCGACCATATAAGCGGTCTGCCCGGACTGCTTTTGTCGATGGGCAACGAAGGCAGAACCGATCCGCTTATAATTGCCGGACCGCGGGGCATAGACGGCGTCGTCGACTGTCTGCGCGTCGTCGCTCCGGAGCTGCCGTTCCGCGTCGCAACGCGCGAAATACCGAAGGAGGGCGGCGCCTTCATGCTCGGCGAATTTCACGTCACGGCGTTTCCGACGCAGCACACGATCACCAGCCTCGGCTATTCGTTCGAGATAAAGCGCATCGGACGCTTTCAGCCGGAAAAAGCGAAGGCGCTCGGCCTGCCGGTCAGATACTGGGGACTGCTTCAGAAAAACCCGTCGGTCGAATACGAAGGCCGCGTATATACCTCCGATATGGTGCTCGGCGCTCCGCGCAAGGGGCTGAAGGTGACGGTGGCGACCGATACGCGGCCGTGCCGCGCCATCGTCGACGCCGCACGCGGCTCCGACCTCTTCATCTGCGAGGGAATGTACGGCGAGGACGAGAAGATAACGGATGCGCGCGAGAAACGGCACATGACCTTCAGGGAGGCGTCGGAGCTCGCCGCGAAGGCCGGCGTCGCGCGGCTGTGGCTGACGCATTACAGCCCGTCGATGGCGAACCCGGACGAGTTCGCGGCGAACGCAAGAGAGTGCTACCCCGGCGTCGTCATATCGCGCGACGGGCAGTACGAGGATCTGCCGTTCGAGGACGACGAGGCCGGGGAGTAAGTCTCAAACTTCGGCTAATACCGGCAGCATGTTATAAAAAACCGCCGCGTTCTGTTTTTATGGACGCGGCGGTGCTTTAATGTCAGTCGAAGCAGATCGGTGTCGTCGGGTCGGAGGTGCGCGGGGAAGCCATCATCGGGGCGACGGTGTCGCGCCATTTCATGTAGTGCTCGGTCGTCTTGTGGAGCGCGGCGGCTTCCTTGTCCGCATAGACTTCGTATAAGAAAAACCGGTTAGGGTCGGTATCGGAGCGCAGGACGTCGAAGCGGATATTTCCCGCCTCTTTGCGAGAGTTTTCGCTGTTGTACTTCGTAATTTCGATGAACGCGTCCGTATATTCGGGCTTTATGTCGACGTAAACTATCGTTGCGAGCATTTTTCTCTACCTCAACCGATAATTTTAAAGAATTCGATCACTTCGCCGTCGGGGCCTTCGACAAAAGCGATGCGCAGCGTCATCGGCTTCGGGCTTGACGCGAGCGGAACATCCTTCGGAGCGATCTGCGACTTCGCGCCCGCGGCTATCGCCGTGCTATATGCGTCGTCGATGCTGTCGGGCGTCAGCGCGATGTGCTGCCAGTGTCCGGCCGCACTGCCGTCCGTCGCGCCGGCTTTTTTGCCGCCGGCAAACAGCTCGATGTATTCGCCGCCGCCGATGTCGAGTAGCACGGCGCGGCCGTCGCCTTCGCCCCATGACGCGAACACCTTAAAACCGAGCTTTTCGTAGAAGCGCACGGACGCGTCGAGATCCGACACCTTTACCGCCGCATGGGTGAACTTAAGCCCCTTGATAATATCGTTTGCCATAATCAACCTCCGGTAATTTTTAATCCGTTCAGACTATTATATATCCGCTCCGCGCGCGTGTCAATTGTAATAACGCAGCGACGCGATGACTTTGCCGAGGATCACAAGGTCTTTTACGATTATGGGTTCCATCGTCTCGTTTTCGGGCTGCAGGCGGTAGTGGCCGTTTTCTGCGTAAAAAGTCTTTACCGTCGCCTCGTCCTCGATCATGGCGACGACGATATCGCCGTTTTCGGCGTAATTCATGCGCTCGACGACGACAATGTCGCCGGACAGGATGCCGGCGTCGATCATCGATTCGCCGCGTATGCGCAGCGCAAACAGCACGCCCGGCTGATACGACTTCTGGTTCGGGAGAGGGAAGTCGATGTACCCCTCGTGGTTCTCGACGGCGAGAATCGGCGCGCCCGCCGCGACGCGGCCGACGATCGGCACACGGACGACCTTTTTGCGCGGCGCGGTGACGTCCTCGACGCGCAGCGTGCGCGATTTGCCGTTTTCCTTCTGGATGTAGCCCTTCTGTTCGAGCCGCTCGAGGTAGGTATGAACGGTGGATGTGCTCTTGATGCCGAGCGCGGAGCGGATGTCGCGGATGCTCGGCGAATAGCCGTTGCGCCGTATACAGTCGGCGATGTATTCGAGCATCTGCTCTTCGAGTTCCGTCGTGTTTGACATGGCGCACCTCAAAATTTAATTTTCACGTATAAAATTACGATATATACAGTGTTTAACGCATTATAGCACATATGTTCGCATAATGCAAACATTTGTTTGTAAAAATATAGGGCTTTTGTTAACAGTTTGTAAAAAGCGGATATATGTTACGCTGCCGATTGCAATTGACGACGATTTACGCTATAATCAATAATAGCGGAAAATTGATTTTATTACTGAAAAGGGGATTGTATCAAAGATGGCATTAACGACCAACAAATATGTACTCGACTGGATCAGTGAAATGGCGGAGATGACGACGCCGGATAATATAGTCTGGATCGACGGATCCGAGGAGCAGACCGAAGCGCTCCGCCGCGAAGCTATTGAGAACGGCGAGATCATAAAGCTCAACGAAAAGACGCTCCCCAACTGCTATCTGCACCGCACCGCCGTCAACGACGTGGCGCGTGTCGAAGACCGCACCTTCATCTGCACGAGCAAAAAAGAGGACGCCGGCAGCATCAATAACTGGATGGACCCGAAGGAATGCTACGAAAAGCTCCGCAAGCTGTACAAGGGTTCCATGAAGGGCCGCACGATGTACGTAATCCCGTATTCGATGTCCGTCGTCGGCTCCCCGTTTGCGAAATACGGCATCGAGCTCACCGACTCCATCTATGTCGTGCTCAACATGATAATAATGACCCGCGTTGGCGTTGACGTTTACAAGGCGCTCGGCGACAGCCCGGATTTCATCAAGGGACTTCACGCCCGCAAGGATATTGACGAGGCGAACCGCTACATCGTCCACTTCCCGGAGGACAACACCATCTGGAGCATCAACTCCGGCTACGGCGGAAACGTCCTTCTCGGAAAGAAGTGCTTCGCGCTCCGCATCGCGTCGTACCTCGGCCGCAAAGAGGGCTGGATGGCCGAGCACATGCTCATCCTCGGCATCGAGTATCCGGACGGCAAGATCAAGTATCTGACCGCCGCGTTCCCGTCCGCCTGCGGCAAAACCAACCTTGCCATGCTCATCCCGCCGGAGATCTACAAGAAGCAGGGCTACAAGGTCTGGTGCGTCGGCGACGACATCGCCTGGCTCCGCGTCGGCGAGGACGGAAGACTGTGGGCAGTCAACCCCGAAAACGGCTTCTTCGGCGTCGCCCCCGGCACAAACGAAAAGTCCAATCCGAACGCTCTTGCGTCTACCCGCAAGGACACTATATTCACGAACGTCGTCCACGACCTCGACACGAACGAAGTCTGGTGGGAAGGTCTCAACGACGACCCGCCGAAGAACGCGATCGACTGGAAGGGCAACCCGTGGGATTACCGCAAGTACGACAAGAAGGACAAATCCACCTGCGGCGCGCATCCGAACTCCCGCTTCACCGCGCCCGCAAAGAACTGCCCGTGCCTCTCGAGCGAGTTCGACAACCCGAAGGGTGTGCCGGTTGACGCCATCGTATTCGGCGGACGCCGCGCTAAGACCGCTCCGCTGGTATACCAGTCCACGAGCTGGCAGAACGGCGTGTTCGTAGGCTCCATCATGGCGTCCGAGACGACCGCTGCGGCGGCCGGCGCCGTAGGCGTCGTTCGCCGCGACCCGATGGCCATGCGTCCCTTCGCCGGCTACAACATGGGCGACTACTTCGCACACTGGCTTGAGATGGGCAAGCGCATCCCGCACCCGCCGAAGATCTTCAACGTCAACTGGTTCCGCACCGACGACGAAGGCCACTTCATCTGGCCGGGCTTCGGCGACAATATGCGCGTCCTGCTCTGGATCCTCGCCCGCTGCAGCGACGAGGTCGACGCCAACGTCACGCCCATCGGTTATATTCCGAAGCCTGAGGATATCAACATCGAAGGACTTGACGGCGTGACCATCGACACCATCCGCGACCTGCTCACGGTAGATACCGAAGCGTGGAAGGCGGACGTCGAGGATATAAAGAAGTTCTATGACCTCATCGGCGAGCGTGTTCCCGCGGAGCTGCGCGCCGAGCTTGCCGAACTCGAAAAGAGACTCGGTTAATTTAATAAGCATCTGCCCGGCGGACGGTTATTCGTCCGCCGGACTTTTTTATGCATAACATTCATAATTGATAATAATAAAAATATGTTCAAACGTAAAAAAATATTATATCTTCATATTGTATTAATCAATAAGTCATGATATAATTGCATCGATTTAAGAAAGCGGAGGAAGAGAAATGTTCAACGATTCATTCAGCGCAGGTTTATCGCGCATTACAAATGCGCAGACGCGTTCGATTTCGGCCGAGAATCCGACAGGCGCGCCCGGCTGCGGCGGCATGGCGACCGAGGGCACCGGAGCGCACTGCGCGCGCGAGCTCGGACGCGGCTGGAAGGTGTCGCCATCAAAATTGATCCGTCCCGGCGAAACGCTAACGCTTGCCGATATTGACGGCGAGGGCGTCATACAGAGCATATGGTTCGCCGGCAGCACCGACCGCGGATTGACCTTCCGCATTTACTGGGACGATCTGCCCGCGCCGTCCGTCGAAGCGCCGCTGCCAGCGTTTTTCGCATACGGTTATAATAACAACATCGACGGTGTTACCGGACGATTTCCGTTCCTGAACAGCGCGCTTGTCATGGTCGCGCCGAACCGCGGCATGAACTGCTTCTTCGAGATGCCGTTCAGAAAGCACTGCCGCATGACGCTTGAAAACACGACGAGCCACGACTGCGTTACATATTTCCAGATAAATTACGCGCTCTGCAAGGTGCCGGACGACGCTGGTTACTTCTGCGCGCAGTACAGGCAGGCCCGTCCGGTCGAAGGTGCCGATTACACGATCATCGACGGCATAGAGGGGAAGGGCCAGTACATCGGAACGTCGCTCGCGGTCGGTCTGAACGCCGCCGGCGGATGGTGGGGCGAGGGCGAGATCAAGTTCTTCATGGACGACGACGGTGAGTTCCCGACCATCTGCGGCACCGGCACGGAGGACTACTTCGGCGGCGCATACGACTGGGACGTGAACGGCAGCTACCAGACATATTCGGGCCTTTACATGGGCATGTATCAGGTCATCCAGCCCGACAGGCTGTACAGCTCGCAGCAGCGCTTCTTAATGTACCGCTGGCATGTCGTCGACCCCGTCCGCTTCGAGAAATCGCTCCGCGTCACGATGCAGGATCTCGGCTGGCGCAGCGACGGCCGCTACCTCGCGCGCCGCGATGACTTCATGTCGGTTGCGTACTGGTATCAGGATAAACCGGCGCAGAATTTCCCGCCTTTTCCGACCCCGAACGATGTCGAAATAGTTTGATTATAGACGATAAAAAGCTCCCGGTCTCCCGGAAGCTTTTTATGCTCATTTAAACTTTTTACGGATTACGGCTTCGATTTTATCAGCGGCAGAACGGCACGCCTCGTCCGTTTGCGCCTCGACCATTATGCGCAGAACAGGTTCCGTGCCGGATACGCGCAGAAGAATGCGCCCGTCGCCGCCGAATTCCACTTCCGCGTCGGCAACAGCCGACAGCACGTCCGGATCCGCCGCCGCCGCCTTGCGCTCGGAAAGGCGCAGGTTGCGTGTTATCTGCGGGAACTCCGCGACGGGGGATACGAGCTCGGACAGCGGCCGCTTCGACTCAAGCATGACCTCCATCACCTTCAGCGCCGTGAGTATGCCGTCGCCGGTAGTCGCGTACTTCGCGAATATGACGTGTCCCGACTGCTCTCCGCCGATCTTGTATCCGCCGGAAATCATCGCCTCGTAAACCCACCTGTCGCCGACGTCTGTCTTAATGACCTCAATGTCCTCGCGCTCGAGCGCGCGCCACAGGCCGAGATTGCTCATCTTCGTCGTGACGACCGTGTTCTGCGCCAGCGAGCCGCGCTCCTTCATGTAGACCGCGCATGCGTAGATTATCTTGTCGCCGTT
>DBRA01000032.1:41749-45899 GCA_002305445.1 Clostridiales bacterium UBA1380
TCCGCGACGAGCAGACGCAGATTGTCGACGTGAAGCGAGCCGCAGTTGTCGTTTATATTGGTGCCGTCGGGTGTGTTCGCTATGACGTATGTCTTCGCACCCAGCGCGTCGAATACGCTCTTGGCAATCATCCACGAGCTGCCGTTGCCGCAGTCGAGGCCGACCTTCTTGCCGCGGAAGGAGCGCGTCGCCAGCGATATCAGATAGCCGACATAGCGGTTTCGTCCGGCGGCATAATCGATGGTGCAGCCGATTTTATCGCGCACCGCCGAACGGACCTCGCCCTCGTCGCCGTCTATATAAGCTTCTATTTTTTCGAGAACCTCATCCTCCATCTTTTCGCCGTGGCTGTTGACGAGCTTTATGCCGTTGTCGTAATAGGGATTGTGGCTCGCGGATATCATGACGCCGCAGTCGAACTCTTCGGTGCGCACGACGTACGATACGCTCGGCGTCGTCGTGACGTGGAGCAGGTACGCGTCGGCGCCGGTCGACGTCAGACCCGCCGCGATCGCGTACTCGAACATGTAGCTCGACCTGCGTGTGTCCTTTCCTATGACAACCCTCGCCTTGACGCCGAGACGCGCGCCGTAGTACCAACCGATAAACCTGCCTATTTTATATGCATGATCTGCCGTTAGGTTGACATTCGCTTCACCGCGAAAACCGTCTGTTCCAAAGTACTTTGGCATATATATCACCTTTCGCTTCTGTAAAACGTTAACATATTATCACATAATTAAATTTATGTCAACCTGAGTTGCCTTATGAATCGGCAACCTGAATTGTGACGTAACATCATATGTAACAAACAGTTCGCAAATTGTGAATAATGTGTAACTTTTTACAAAAGAGTATAAAGTTTATTATTATGGCAAGAAATATTTAATATAATAATATAAAATACTATAGGAGGACCATCTTTATGCCAAGGACCAAAAAGAACACCACTGCACCTGCGGACAAATCAGTATCAGCGGCAAAAAAGAAATACCCTTCTGTCGAAGAACGTATTAAAATGAGCGAGGAGAAAATAAAAGCCCTTACAGAGTTGAATAATAAACGCGCCGCACTTATCGAGAAGACCGAAGCTATCCTGAACGAGCGCAAGGAGATGTACGATAAGTCCGTTCATGCGCTAATTAAGGAACAGGAGAAATACAATAAACTCGTCGCACGCTTGAATGCGCCGAAGGATAAGGCGGCAATCAGGGAAAACGAGAAGATGAACCGCGAAAAATACAAACAGCTCATGCAGGCGCTTAAGAATTCCGGCAAAACTATCGACGACCTCCTCGAAAATATAGACAACATATAAAAAACGCGGTACGCACATTGATGCGTACCGCGTATTTATTTATCTTGCGGATCAGACAGCGCGTTTTACTTTGCCGGCGCGCATGCAGCGGGTGCAGACCGCAACGGTCATATGCGTGCCGTTCTCGGTGACGGTGCGAACCTTCTTGACGTTGGGCTTCCAGGTTCTGTTGGTCTTGCGGTTGGAGTGGGACACGTTGCAGCCGAACGTGACGCCCTTTCCGCATATATTGCATTTGGCCATTTCAGATAGTACCTCCGTATATATCTGTTAATTTTAACGAATATAAAAAATCAGCATTTCCTATTATAACACAAAAATCGGCGCGTTGCAATAGTAATTATAAGTATTTATTCGAAAAATGCAACGGTACCGGCGCGGGCTACTTCTTATAACGCTTCACGAAGCGCTCCATCCTGTCAAGCGCGTCGGTGATATGTTTGACGGAATAGGCGTACGATATGCGCGCGAAGCCGTCGCCGCAGCTGCCGAATGCAGTACCGGGCACGATCGCGACGTTTTCCTCGTCGAGCAGGTTCTGGCAGAATTCCTCGCTCGTCATTCCGCAGCAGCCGATATTGGGGAAAACGTAGAACGCGCCTTCGGGCTCGAAGCAGTCGAGGCCGATCGAGCGCAGGCCGTTGACGATATAGCGGCGGCGGCGGTTGTATTCCTCCGCCATCATCTCGATGTCCTCGTCGCCCGCGCGCATCGCCTCGACAGCGGCGAGCTGCGACGTCGTCGGCGCGCACATTACGGCAAACTGATGTATTTTCAGCATCTGCGACGTCAGCTCGGCCGGACCGCAGAGATAACCGAGACGCCAGCCCGTCATCGCGTAAGCTTTCGAAAAGCCCGACACAATAATCGTATGCTCGCGCATATCCGGCAGGGAAGCAAATGAGACGTGGCGGCGGCCGTACGTCAGCTCGGCGTAGATCTCGTCGGACAGCACCATTATGTCGGTGCCGCGTATTACGTCGGCTATCGCGGCGAGGTCGCTCTCGGTCATGATGGCGCCGGTAGGGTTGTTCGGATACGGAAGCACCAGCAGCTTTGTCCTCGGCGTGATCGCGGCGCGAAGCTCGTCGGCCGTCAGCTTGAAGGCATTCTCGGCTTTTGTCTCGATAATGACCGGCACGCCGTCCGCGAGCAATGTTATCGGCTCATAGCAGACAAACGACGGCATTGGTATTATAACCTCGTCGCCCGGATTCACCAGCGCGCGTATCGCCAGGTCGATCGCCTCGGAGCCGCCGACAGTGACGACTATCTCATGCGCCGGGTCGTAGCTCAAGCCGAAGCGGCGGGACAGGTAGCGTGATATCTCGACGCGCAGCTCGAGCGTGCCGCTGTTGGACGTGTAGTATGTCTTGCCCTGTTCGAGAGACTCGATTCCGGCTTCGCGTATATGCCACGGCGTCACAAAGTCCGGCTGGCCGACGGTGAGCGAAACGACGCCCTTCCTCTGCTCGAGCAGATCAAAGAACTTGCGGATGCCGGACGGCTTGATCGACACGACCTTCTCGGATAGGACTTTTGTGTAATCCATTACATCATGTATCCTCTCTCGTCCGTTTCCGGCCGGTTGTAGATCACGCCTTTGTCCTTGTACTTGCACAGTACAAAGTGCGTCGAGGTGGAGACGATCTCGTCGATGGGCGCCAGCTTCTGCGCAACGAAGAACGCAACCTCGCGCATCGTCTTGCCCTCGATGAAAACGGCGAGGTCGAAGCCGCCGCTCATGAGGTACAGGCTCTGCACTTCGGGGTAGTTGTAAATCTTTTCGGCGACGCGGTCGAAGCCGCGGTCGCGCTGCGGCGTCATCTTGATTTCGATAAAAGCGCTGACATACTCGCGGTCTGTTTTTTCCCAGTCGATAATCGCCTTGTAGCCGAGGATAACGCCGTCGCGCTCGTATTTTTCGATCGACTCCTTGACCTCGGCCTTGTCCTTGCCGAGCATTACGGCGAGGATTTCCGGTGTGAGGCGCGCGTCGTTTTCGAGATATCTCAGTATGTCGTTCATTTATTTATCTCCCTCCGGATTTTTATTGCGCTTTATGCGTGCCATGATCTTTTCGTACGAGAGCCCGTATTTTTCCGCGATATCCCGCGCGTAGCTCTTGCCGTCCGGCTTCGCGCGGCGGATCTTGAAGCTGCGCTCTCCGGAGTTTATCGCGGCGACGAGGTTATCGATCTTGACGCCGCCCTGCGGCAGGCAGCGCTCGTTCAGCGAATCGGTCATCGCTGCAAGCTCGTGCAGGTGCGTCGAGAAGATGCAGCGGCAGCGCGCCATCGAAAAGCCCGCGAGCACCTCTCCCGCGATATACGACGCCTCGTAGCTGCCTGTCGATGAAAGCGCTTCGTCGAGCAGCACGAGGCTGTATTCGTCGACGACTTCGAAAATCTTCTCCATGCGCGCGCATTCCTCGCCGAGGCGGCCCTTGTCGATCGTATCCTCGGAACCGGTGGGGAAGTGCGTGTATATCCCGCTTGCGGGGCTGATGATCGCCTCCGTCGCGGGAACGAGCATGCCGAGCTGCGCCATCGCGAACGACAGCCCCACCGCGCATGTTATGACGGACTTGCCGCCGCGGTTCGGGCCCGTTAGGATGAATATCCGCCCCTCGTCGTCGAATGCGAAATCGTTCGGCACGACGGCGTCGTCGATTTTCGCGGCGACGACGGGGTTGTACAGATTCTTCGCGCTGTAAGCCTTCTCCGCCATCGGCGCCATAACGGGGCGGCAGAGAGGGTTGCCCTTTTCGATCAGCGTGCGCATGAGCGCCGACGCGCGGACGACGAACTCGATCTCCGGCATGATGCGGAG
>DBRA01000032.1:45921-46712 GCA_002305445.1 Clostridiales bacterium UBA1380
GACAGCGCCATCTGCTGGTTTTCGGACTGATTCTTGCGGAACGGCACGAGCTGCGCTATGCAGGTGTATTCGTCCTGCTCGAAGTCGAGGCGCAGGATCTTGTCGATCAGCTCGCCCGACTTGAAGTATTCGTTGTTGATCGACAGCACGCCCGCGTGCTCGGGTCGCAGCTGCGCGTCCAGGTTGACGCCGACCGTCACGGATTTTATCTCCCTGACGCGCGAAGTCAGCTCGCTCAGCTTTTTATTCAGCTCTTTATAGTAGTCGCTCTCCGTCAGCTCCATGATGCGGTCGCAGAGACGGCGGAACGCCTCGGAGCGCAGGTCATTGCGCATCGGCGACAGCCCCTCGTGCAGCTTCTCAATGCAGGAGGTGTAGAGCTCAACCTCGGTTATCGCGAGAAGATAGCTCTCGGTGCTGGCGGAGCCTTCGCTCGACATGCGGCGCAGCTCCGATATGTCGGAGAGAATCGGTATGATCCGCAGAAGTATTTTCGCCAGCTCCGGATGTTCGAGCATATCGGCGAAGACCTCCTGCCGGTATGCGATGACGGCCGGGTCGGTCGTGAAAAAGTCGGTCAGGTCTCCGTTTTTTAGCGAAAGGATGTAATCGAGTTCGAGCTGGGAGCAGACCTCGGATGTGATATCCGGCCGGTCGAGTCCGCGCTCGTGGCGTTTTGCGGTTTCTTCATCGGGGTATATCAGGCTGATATCTGCGTAATCCATTTTTGAGTCCTTACTTGTCATTTTTATTAAACATCGAGTTTTTCTTGTATAAGTTCGCCTTTTTTA
>DBRA01000057.1:0-3300 GCA_002305445.1 Clostridiales bacterium UBA1380
CCGCCCGGCTTCATATAAGGCAGAAACGCCTTGTTGACGCGATATGCGCCGAGCAGGTTGACGTCCAGCGCGCGCTTGAAATCCTCTTCGGAAAGTTCTGAAAATACGGCCATCCGATAGCTGCCGGCAAAATCGGCCACAAGATCGACGCACTCTGCCTGCCGCCCGACCGCTTCGGCGCACTCCGCGACGCTTTCGCCGGACGAAACGTCGCAATACAGCCGCGTCAGCCCCGGAACGTCTTCGCCGTCCGTCTTGATATCGAGCGAAAATACGCGCCAGCCTCGCTTTATGAGCGCGAGAGCAAACGCTCCGCCAAGCCCGCCGGCGCCGCCTGTGACGACGGCGGTCTTACTTTTCTGCATCATAACTGCCGAACCTTCTCGTTACTGTAACTGTCACAAATGAAATAAGCCGAATACGGCGGCGGCAACCCCGAGTACGATCGCCGCCCATGCGAATATATCGCCGCCCCTCTCGTCGAGCGCGAAGTCCGTCGGGTTGTTCGGGTCGACGACAAGGTGCACCGTTTCGCCGAGCCGGATGTCGTCGGCCTTCAGAAACGTCTTGCCGCTGACGACTTCATAGGTCTCGTTCTTTACTTCGTACGAAACGACCGGCGAATACACGCGTTCGGTTTTTCCGTCGGGAGATGACGGAACGTCGCGCTCCTCGCACCGCGTTATCGTGCCGACCGAGCGGTATGTACGGTTCTTTTTGTTCTTTCGGTCGGCCGTCAGAATCATCGCGCCGACGACAAGAAGTAAAATACCGATAAACAGAAACAGCATAAGCGGCGGATCCTTTCGTGGATATACAATATTATTATAACACCAACCGGCGCCGCCTTCAACATATAAAATAATTTGCGCCTGTCGATAATATTATTTGCCGCATACTTGCGCGTTTCCGCGACGTCTGATATAATGGATGAAAACATACATATTGTTTATATGCTGTTAAATTTACCCTCGGAGGTATCAGAAATGTCAAAAGTTTTCTTTGCGCCCATGTCTTTCTCCCGTTATGATTCGTCTCAGACGCTGCCCGCAAAGTTCGAGCGCATGCTTGAGCAGTCTGAGCTCAAGGGCGCGGTTAAAGGTAAAAAGATCGCGATAAAGATGCACGTCGGTTCGGGTTTATCATATTCGACGATACCGCCGGTGTTTATCCGCAAGCTCGTCGACTTTCTCCGCCGCGAAGGCGCCGAATGCTTTGTAACCGACCACTATGTCTACGGACGCCATCCCGAGGACAGAGGGTATATCGACTCGGTGCTCGGCTGCCCGGTGCTCGACGCCTGCGGCTACTTCGGCAAGTATTTCTATACTAAGGAAGTCGACTTCAAGAAGCTTCGCCATGTCGACGTCGCGGGTCTTATCCACGACGCCGACTACCTCATCGACTTCTCGCACGTCAAGGGTCACGGCGCCTGCGGCTACGGCGGCGCGTGCAAAAACATCGCGATGGGCTGCGTTACGGACCGCACGCGCCACGAGCTGCACTCACTCGAGGGCGGGCTGTCGTGGAACAGGGACAAGTGCATCCACTGCGGACAGTGCATCCAGTCCTGCAACCACCATGCCAACAGCTTCAGCGAAGAAAACTATCAGGGCAACTACAACGTCTTCTTCCACAACTGCACGCTCTGCCAGCACTGCATGAAGGTCTGCCCGACGGAGGCGATAACGCTTGACTCGCACGATTACCGCGACTTCCAGCGCGGAATGGCGATCGCGACAAAGACCGTCCTCGACTGCTTCGAGCCCGAAAACCGCTACTTCATAAACGTGCTGACGCAGATAACGGCGCTTTGCGACTGCTGGGGCATGACGACGCCGTCGCTCGTGCCCGATATCGGCATCTGCGCGTCGACCGATATAGCGTCGATCGAGCAGGCGACGCTCGACCTCATAAAGTTCGAGAAGCTCAATCCCGAGGGCGTTCCCGAAGGGCTGGAGCTCGGCGACCACGGCCATCTCTTCGAGCGCCTGCACGGCAAGGACCCGTATCAGCAGGTCGCCGCGCTCGCCGACGTCGGCCTCGGCGAAACGAAGTACGAAACCGTCATCGTGGAATAATCGGTATAAGCACCGTCGGAATGAAACCGCACAATTGTGCGGTTTTATTTTATTTGTAAGAAAATCGTCAGCTTATTGAGCGGAGCGCGTTCTTGCCGTAAACCGGCGTTCATGCTATAATTAAAAATAAAACAGATGAGACTGCGGAGATATGACGTACAAACTATTCATCGTTGAGGACGACCCGGTCATTGCCGGCGCGCTTGCCGACGGCGCTTCGTCATGGGGCTATGTGACGCGGACGGCTGCGGATTACCGCGACGTACTGCGCGAATTCGCCGACTTCTCGCCGCACATCGTCCTGCTCGATATTTCGCTGCCGCTGTATAACGGTTATCACTGGTGCCAGAAGATACGCGCCGTATCGAAAGTTCCCGTGATATTCATATCGTCGGCGTCTGACAACATGAACATACTCATGGCGATAAACATGGGCGGCGACGACTTCATCGCCAAGCCGTTCGACCTTGACGTCGCGATGGCGAAAATAAACGCGATGGTGCGGCGCACATATGAGCTGACCGCTGGGCTGCCGATTCTCGAGGCGGGCGGGGTTGTGCTCAACGTCGCGGACAGCTCGCTTTCGGTCGGCGGCGTTAAAACGGAGCTTACAAAGAACGAGTTCCGCATACTCGAAGTGCTGATGGAGAATAAAGGCCGCGTGATATCGCGCGACACGCTGATGCTGCGGCTCTGGGAGAGCGACAGCTACATCGACGACAACACGCTGACCGTCAACGTCGCGCGGCTGCGCAAAAAGCTCTCCGACGCCGGCGCCGGAGAGCTGATCAAAACGAAGAAAGGCTTGGGGTACATGATTGAAAACGATCATTGATTACTTTTTCGCGTACCTCAAGCTGCACATAAAAAGCCTGCTGCTTTTCGCGGTGTTCGCGGCCGTATTCGCGGCCGTATTCTCGCTCTATTCGCTGCCCGCCGAAGCCGTAATATACGCCTGCGCGCTCTGTCTCGTGCTCGCGGCCGTTATCGCCGCAGTCGGCTTTGCGCGCTTTGTGCGCCGCTGCCGTACGCTCGAAAAGCTGTCCGGCGCGGTCGAGTACGGGCTTGACGACCTGCCGGAGCCGCGCAATCTGACAGAGGCCGACTACACCGCGCTGATAAAGAAGCTTTACGACGCTAAGCGTAAGAGCGAGTCGGACGCGGACGCGCGGTTCGCGGCGCTGTCCGAGTATGTAACGCTCTGGGCGCATCAGATCAA
>DBRA01000057.1:3405-13665 GCA_002305445.1 Clostridiales bacterium UBA1380
ACGCTCGATTTCGAGCCGACCGGCATCGTCGCCGTCACGGATGAGAAATGGCTGCGCTTCGTTGTGGAGCAGCTGCTCTCGAACGCCGTCAAGTATACGCGGGAGGGCGGCGTTGTGATAAAACCGGGGGACGCACCGCGCACGCTCGTCATCGCCGACACCGGCGTCGGAATCGATCCGGCCGACCTTCCGCGAGTATGCGAGCTCGGCTACACAGGCTTCAACGGCCGCGCCGACTCCGCGTCTACCGGCATAGGGCTGTATCTGTGCGCGAAGATAATGAAGAAGCTGCGCCACACGATGGCGCTCACGTCCGAGCCGGGGCGCGGCACGACCGTGACGCTCGGCTTCGACGAGGTGCCGGACAGGGTCGAATAACCTTACAAAAAAGTAAGAAACAGGGACAAAACGTAAGCCGGATCGATGGTGCACACTTTGTCCCCGATGTATAATATAAGCCGAAAATCGATCAACGGAGTGCTTAATGACAATACTTGAAGTTAAAAACCTGAAAAAAGTCTACACCACGCGCTTCGGCAGCGCGAGCGTACAGGCGCTGTCGAACATCAGCTTTTCGGTTGAAAAGGGCGAATACGTCGCTATAATGGGCGAGTCCGGCTCCGGCAAGACGACGCTGCTCAACATTCTCGCCGCGCTCGACCGCCCGACGTCCGGCGAGGTGCTGCTCGACGGCCGCGCCCTGTCCGCGATAAGCGAGAGGGAGATATCGGCCTTCCGCCGCGACAACCTCGGTTTTGTGTTCCAGGACTTCAACCTGCTCGACACTTTTTCGATACGCGACAACATATTCCTGCCGCTCGTGCTCGCGAAGACGCCGTACAAGGAGATGGAGCAGCGGCTCGAGCCGATTGCGGCCAAGCTCGGCATCGCGGATATATTAAACAAATATCCGTACGAGGTGTCCGGCGGGCAGAAACAGCGCGCAGCTATCGCCCGCGCGCTGATAACTCGGCCGCGTCTCATCCTCGCCGACGAGCCGACCGGCGCGCTCGACTCGCGCGCGACCGATTCGCTGCTGCGGTTGTTTGAGGATATAAACGAAAGCGGCCAGACCATCCTGATGGTGACGCATTCGGTCAAGGCTGCGAGCCACGCGGGACGCGTGCTGTTTTTGCGCGACGGCGAGGTGTTCCATCAGCTCTATCGCGCCGGAGCGTCCTTCGACGCCATGTACCAGAAGATCAGCGACGCGCTTGCGATGGTGCTGGCGGGAGAAGTCGGCGCGGCGGAAAGCGAACGGACAGGGGGCGGGGCTGCGTGAGGTTCATATTCCGTCTCGCCGCGTCGAACCTGAAAAAGAACGCGGACATATACCTGCCGTATATTATCACTTCGTCCGTAACGGTGATGATGTTCTACCTCATCATCTACCTCGCTAAAAACGAAGCGATAATAGACCTCCCCGGCAGCGCGGCGCTGAGGAGCACTCTGACGATGGGAATAATCGTCGTCGGCCTATATTCGCTCATATTTCTGTTTTATACGAACAGCTTCATCGTCAAGCGGCGCAAGCGCGAGTTCGGCATCTTCAACATTCTCGGAATGGAGAAGCGCCATATCGCCGCGACGCTCGCCGCCGAAAACCTGTATATCACTCTCGCAACGGTCGGCTGCGGTCTCGCCACAGGCATCCTCTTCTCGAAGCTGATGCTGCTCGCGCTCGCAAAACTGCTCGGATTCAACGTCGCGTTCGGCTTCAGCGTATCGGTCGAAGGGATCATAATGTCGCTTATATTCTTCGGCATCGTGTTTACGCTGACACTGGTGTTTGACCTGACGCAGCTGCAGCTTTCGAAGCCGGTCGAGCTGCTCTCCGGAACAGCGGTCGGCGAGCGCGAACCTAAAACACGGTGGTTGTTCGCAATTGTCGGTGCTGTGACTTTAGGCTTCGGCTACTATCTGGCATTGACGATAAAGTCGCCGATTGCCGCGCTCTCCATGTTCTTTTTCGCCGTCATACTTGTCATAATCGGCACATACTGCCTGTTTACGGCGGGAAGCATCGCCGTGCTCAAGCTGATGCGCAGAAACAAAAGGTACTACTACAAGCCCCGCCACTTCACGACCGTCTCCGGCATGCTTTGGCGCATGAAGCGCAGCGCGGTCAGCCTGTCTAATATCTGCATCCTGTCTACGATGGTGCTCGTCACGGTGTCGACGACCGTGTCGCTCTTCGTCGGGTTTGAGGACGCGCTGAAGATCCGCTACCCGCGCAACGCGATATTCGATGTCTCCTCGGTCGACGCGACAGAGGATGGATCGGGTATACCGACTGCGATAACCGCCGACGACGCCGAAGCGATAACGTCCGCCGCGCTCGCAGCCGTGGGGAACCGACCGATATCGGGAATGTACGGCTACCGCTATTGCTCGGCGAATCTGCAGCGCAGCGGCAACAGCTATTCCGCGTATGATGTATCCGCCATCGACGCGACCGACTGCTGCTTCATCCCGCTTGAGTCGTATAATAATATGACCGGCTCCGAAGTTGTTCTCGGCGATGATGAAATACTCGCGTGGTCGCCGAACATGACGCTCGAGAGCGGCGCTGTGATTATACAGGGCGCGGAGTATACCGCGCGCGTGCTCGACGAGTTTCCCGTTCCGCCGTCGATGATCAGCACCCTCGGCGAGGTCGTCTACTTTGTCATGACCGATTCTGCCATCGACGGGCTGTATTCGCACTCGGTTATCGACCCGTCGTATCAGATGCGCTTCGAGCTTGCCTTTGATATAGAAGGCAGCGAAACTGTCCGGCGCGAGGTCTGCGAAGCCGTCCACGCCGCGATATACGCCGCAAACACGCGTTATACCTGCCGTTTTGACGCCGAGTACGAGTTGCGTGCGGAGATCTATAACATTTACGGCGGGTTATTCTTCCTCGGTATCTTCTTAGGCTCGCTCTTCTTAATGGCGGCCGTCCTTATCATCTATTACAAGCAGATAACGGAGGGCTACGAGGATCGCGAACGTTTCGTCATCATGCGCGACGTCGGAATGAGCACGGACGAGGTGAAGGCGTCGATACGCTCGCAGGTGCTGACCGTGTTCTTCCTGCCGCTCGTAACGGCGTTCGTGCACATAGGCTTCGCGTTCCCGATGATCAATAAGATCATGGGCGTGATAGGGCTGTCGAACATGCAGTTGTTCCTTATGGCGACCTGCATNNCGGGCTTATTACAGAATCGTGCGATAAAAAACGGGGCAGCGCCCCGTTTTTTTATTCGGAATAATTCTGCATGTCTGGAAAATCGATATACTCGCACGGGTCGGCAGGCTCGCCCGAAACGCTCAGCTCAAAGTGCAGATGCGGCTCAGACGCNNACCTCGATAATTGCCGAGTCGCCTACGGCTCCGATGCAGTCGCCCGCGGATACATTCTGTCCGGCCGTAATATTGGATACGGACGCGGGGTCGAGGTTTTTATAGAACGATGTGAACCCGCCCGCGTGAATGATCGATACGCACTGGCCCATCATCGGGTCAACCCAGATTTCACCGATCACGCCGTCGCCCGCCGCATATACCGGCGTGCCTGCCGCCGCTTCGATGTCTATGCCGGTGTGCGTGCGATAATCGTTCATTGTCGACGAATATACAAGCATGTCGCCGGAGTGCGCCTTCGATACGCTGCCCGACAAAGGCGCGATCAGCAGCGGTATTGCCGGAGTGGACGACACTTCTTCGGCGGCCGCTTCGCTTTCGGCCGGCTCGTTTACCTCGGCTGCGCCGCCGTCATCATTGTCCGCCACTGCCGCAGGAACGCGTACGGTCTCGGGGCGCGCGCTGTCGTCGCTGTCCCTGCCGGGAGATGCGCTGTCCTGTATGCCCGGAACGACCGGATTGGCGGTAGCCGGCGGCTCCGCAGTCGTCGATGTAACGGCGTCCCGCGCGTTCTGCGTATTATTTTTACGGGATGCCA
The DNA here is from genome assembly GCA_002305445.1 of Clostridiales bacterium UBA1380. Taxonomy (GTDB): domain Bacteria; phylum Bacillota; class Clostridia; order Oscillospirales; family CAG-272; genus UBA1380. Next base: position 7,349 of record DBRA01000057.1, read on the forward strand.
GCGCGTTAGGTATCGTGACGATGGCCGCTGCCGCGCATAAAACGGCAACCGTTATCAGGTAAGCGGTTCTGGCCCCGTTCTTTTTCTTCTGCTCTGCCATTGAAAAAACCTCCGCATCAAGCAAATATTACTTCGCACATATTTTCGCCCCTGCGGCGGCTTATTATTCATCGCAGGACGGTTTTTTATATTTACCGATTGACGCGGATATACGGTCTGTGCCTTTCGCCCGTACGGCAGGCGGTATCGGCGGAGCATCGAACGGGGGGAGGGGCAGCGCGATTCATTTTGCGATTTTTCAATATATTATCAGCCGCAGTGTGTAAATCGGCTTGACAATAAGAAGGATTTATATTATAATTTATCCTTGTACGGGTATGTGCCCGTCTCCTTACCGACGGTAAATTCACATGGGTATATTTAAGCCTTATGCCGCCGGTCTTATGTCCAAAGGGAGGTATAAAAATGGACAAGATAATCTCATCTTATGAGACTCTCTTCATCGTAGACGCCGGGCTCGAGGAGGACGCCATTGCCGCTCTCGTCGCTAAATTCAAGGCGCTCATTGAAGAAAACGGAGAGCTGACAACCATCAACGAATGGGGCCGCCGCCGTCTCGCCTATCCGATCAACGATAAGACGGAAGGCTACTATACGCTTATCACATTCAAGAGCGGTCCGGAGTTCCCGCGCGAGCTTGAGAGAATTTACGGCATAACTGACGGCATTCTCCGCTCCATCGTAATCAGACACGAAGATTCGAAGAAGGCCGCCGCCGAGACCAACATCCCCACACCCGCCGCCGACGTCGAACCCGAACGCAGAGACGACGACTGACAGCTCGATCAAGCAAAGAATTATTTACTGTCTTATTGATCGATCAAACGTCAAAAGAAACGCGCTGAGGTAATAATGTCTAATTTAAACTACAACAGAGTAACGCTTGCAGGCAGAGTCGCCACAGATCCTGAACTTAAGCAGACGAACGGCGGTGTATCCGTCGTTTCGTTCCGCATCGCAGTCCGCCGGCGTTTTCAGAAGCAGGGCGAGGAGCCCGTTTCCGATTTTATAAACGTCGTGGCTTGGAGACAGACCGCCGAATTCATATCGCGCTATTTCCGGAAGGGCAGCGCGATAATGATAGAGGGTTCCCTGCAATCGAGACAGTATACGGATCAGCAGGGCAACAATCGCACGGCATATGAAGTCGTCGTCGACGACGCTATGTTTGTGGATTCCAGAAACGAGAATCCCTCAGGCGGTTACGGCGATTCATACGGCGCTCCGACTTATATGAGCACCGGCCAGCAGAGACAGGACGGGACGTCGATGACCCCTGTCACGCAGAATCCTGCTCCGGCTCCGCGTTTCGAACCTGTCGCCGATAACGACGACCTGCCGTTTTGATCGACGGTTAATTTGATATTAATACGGCAAATACCGTATACAACGCCGCACGGCGGCGATCTTAATGGAAGGAAATATAAATCACTATGGATAATAACAACACCCCGGTTGAGCGTCCGGAAGCAGCCGCTCCCGCAGCCTCAACGACAGCCGCTCCCGCGGCCCGCGAAACCCGTCCNNTACATCGATTATAAGGACACCGTTCATCTCCGCAAGTTCATCAGCGAACGCGCGAAGATACTGCCCCGCCGCATAACCGGAACCTGCGCGAAGCATCAGCGCCAGCTCACCACGGCTATCAAGCGCGCCCGCATAGTTGCTCTTCTTCCTTACGTCAGCGACTGATCATACACAACCGAATCGAGAGGACAGCTTCCGGCTGTCCTCTTTACATATGCGGGGACAAAAAATGATACATAACATAAAGACCGACAGCGACTTTTACAGGCGGCTTTTCAGGCTGATGCTGACGATAGCGCTGCAGAATCTTATCGTCTTCGGCGTCAGCCTTGCCGACAACATCATGCTCGGCGCTTACAGCGAGACGGCGCTGTCCGGAGCCGCGACCGTCAATCAGATTCAGTTTTTCCTGCAGATGCTCGTCGTCGGCGCCGGCGACGGAATCGTGGTGCTCGCGTCGCGACACTGGGGAGAGGGCGACACCGCTTCCGTGAAGCGCATCGGCGCGATCGGAATGAGGATCGGGCTTGCGCTGACGGCGGTGCTGTTTTCGGCGACGCTGTTCTTTCCGAGCGCGTGCGTCGGTCTTTTCTCAAACGTCGCCGAAATAACGGCGGAGGGCGCCGCATACCTCTCGATAGTATGCCTCTCTTACCCGTTTTTCTGTGTGACGAACGTGCTGCTCTCCACTCTGCGTTCCGTCGAAACGGTGCGCATCGGCTTCGCTGTTTCTATTGTGACATTCTTCACGAACATCATTCTCAACTCGCTGCTTATTTTCGGCAATCTCGGCTTTCCGGAGATGGGCGCGCGCGGCGCGGCGCTCGCGACGTTGATATCGCGCGTAATCGAGACGCTGATCGTCGTCGCGTATGTGCGCTTCGGCGATAAGAAGCTCCGCATAAGGCTGCGCGATTATTTAAGCGCTACCGATAAAGAGTACCTCAGGCGCTTTATCAAGTACAGCTCGCCCGTTATACTGTCCAACATGTCGTGGGGCATCGCGATGGGCGCGCAGGTGTCGCTGCTCGGCCATATGGAAGGCTCCGTCATCGCCGCGAATTCGATAGCGAATACGCTGTTTCAGATACTGTCTGTCGCGCTGTACGGTTCCGCGAGCGCGACGGGCGTGCTGATCGGCAAGTCGATGGGCGAGGGAGCGCCCCGCGAGATTATAATCGAGCGAGCGAAGACGCTGCAGGTGATATATGTGTGCCTCGGCCTTTTGACAGGAGCCGCGCTTTTCTCCGCCAAAGATTTCGTACTGTCGTTTTACCGCGTATCCGAGACGACGCGCTCGCTGGCCCTGACGTTCATATCCGTACTGTCGGTGACCGTTATCGGAACGTCGTATCAGATGCCGTGCCTGACCGGCATCGTCCGCGGCGGCGGCGACACGAAGTTCGTCTTATATAACGACTTAATCTTCATCTGGCTGATCGTGCTGCCGAGCGCGTATTTGTCAGCGTTCGTGTTCGGTCTGCCGCCGATGATCGTGTTTTGCTGCCTGAAGAGCGACCAGATACTCAAGTGCATCGTCGCGGCCGTCAAGGTCAACCGCTTCAAATGGGTGAAACAGCTTAAATAAAAAAGAAAGGACACGCCAATCAGCGTGTCCTTTTAAGTTGCAAGCAGATAATCAGGGCAGAGAAGCGCGTTATGTTAACCGCGTTACCCTTATCGTGTCGTCGTCGGTAGCGATGAAATCTATCTTCACGCCGCGCTCTTCGTCGGCGAAGGTTTCGCCCGGCAAGAACAGCTCCTCCGGCTTCATCGGGTTCAGCTTCATGTACTTGTCGCGTTCCTTGGGCATGACGGTGACGCAGCCGCAGCCGGATTTTGCGTGACCGTCTATGTAATAGACTAGCGCGCCTTTCGCGCTGCCGAGCTTTTCGTCGAGCCCCTCCGCTCGCCGCGACTCGACAGCGTAGGCGGTGTAATCGTCGATCGGTATGACGGCGAGCGAAACGCTTCCGCGCGGATCGCGCTCGACGGGCGTCAGGCGCACCTCGCCGCTCTTATCGAACACGCGTACGTTTTCCTCGGTCAGCCAGCCGAGGCGGTACTTGTGCCACGCGAGGTAGTCGGGCGCTGGCCCGTCGATAAGCCCCATGAGGTCGTAAGCGCCGCAGCGCGCGAACGCGTCGCCCTCGAACAGATAAAGGTCCGGCAGCCCGAATATATGGCCGGTCTCATGCGCGAGCAGCTTGCCCTTGCGCGTATGCATGTCGCTTCCGAATGTTACGGCAAGGCCGACCCTGTCGCCGCCGCATTCGACCGGATTCCGTCGGTCGACGAGCGTCGGCGAATATGGGACGGCGGAGCCCTTGACGGCGGCGATGTACAGCGCGTCGTATTCGGAGAGCGGAACCTCCGAGCGGCAGCGGCTCATCGCGTCCGCGATGTACGCGCGGTGATCGCGCGCGGTCATGACGCGCTCCATATGGTAATCGGCGTCGGGCTTGGGCATTCGGAACCACTTGTCGTAAAAATCGACCGTGAACTTCAGCCTGCCGTAGGACGCAATCCCGAACACGCGCGCCCCGTCGCGCGCGAGGATCCGGTCATAATAAGACGGTAAGCTCTCCTCGCCGCCGACGCCGGACGCGGGCGCGTTGTTGAAGTCGACGCATATCAGCGCGGCCCGGAACTCCCTTCTCGCATCGGCGCAGTTCGATGTGTCGACGGCGTAGCCGTCGTTAAGGTAGCGCGCATCGGATAGGAGCTTGCCGTCGGTTATCATATAAAAGCCTCCGCGGTAATTATTCTGTGCGAAGCGCTATAACAGGGTCGCGCTTCGATGCGGCGATGGCGGGAATCGCGCCGCCGATGACAGTCAGCGCAACGCTGATCACGATGAGCATCAGCGCATGAAGCGGATTCATTTTCGCGACGTTCGCGAGGTCGGTAAGGTTTTCTATAATTTTATTGGTCGGGAACACGAGCAGCCTTGCGATTCCGACGCCGATAAGCCCCGAGCAGACGCCGATGATGAATGTCTCAGCGTTGAATACGCGGCTGATGTCGCGGGCGCGCGCGCCGAGCGAGCGCAGTATGCCTATCTCCTTGGTGCGCTCCAGGACGCTTATATAAGTGATAATGCCGATCATTATAACGGATACGACGAGCGATATCGACGAGAATGCGATGAGCACGTATGTTATCGCGTTCATTATGCTTCCTGACATGGTCGTTATGCTCTCGGCGAGGTCGGTGTACAGTATCATTTCCTCATCGGGGCGACCGGCGTTGTATTTGTCGAGGTACTCGAGTATCTCGTCCTTGTTGTCAAAGTTAACGGGGAAGATGTTTATCATATACGGGATGTCGATTGCGCCGAGATAGCTCATCATGTTCCGATAAGCGCCCTCGCCCTCTTCGGTCGAGCGGTCGATCTTGTCGGAGGTGAGCACGTTGTAGTCGGCGTCCTCCTGCACAGCCACGATTTCGGAGGCGGCGGCGTCCGCGAGGACGTACTCCATAAATTCCGAGGTGTATGCGATACCGGGGGAGAGCACCGTCATGACGCTGTCCTCCTTCAGGCGCACGATGCCGCAGACCTTCAGCGTGACGGCGTTTTCGTCGTCATACATCGCGTCGTAGTCCGTGCGCGGCAGGAAAAGCCGTATGCTTTCGCCGTCGGCTGTGGGCATGGTATAAGCGGTGTACCAGACGTTGTTCGGTATATACTTGAACTCGTAGCCGAGCAGCTCGTCGAACGGTATCGACTCTTCGTCGCCTTTGTAACCGAGCGCCTGCGCAAGCGCGGTGCTGATGCGGTTGTTCGTCGATACGACGATCACGACGTCTGTTTTATCCTGCGGGAAAGTCCCCGCGAGAATGTCGTAGTTAGCTTCGAGCATACCCTCCGGCGCGCCGTCCAGCTTCTTCGGTATGCATGTAAACGTCACGGTGTTGCTGACGCGGCCGGATATGGCGGACATCGAGGACATCGCCTGCATCGCGGACGTCGCCGCGGGCGCGGCGTGGCCGTCCGACTCGAACAGGATGTTGACGGCGGCGATGCGCGTATACATTATGCCGAGCACGAGCGATGGATCGATGTTTTCAACGTAATCGACGAATTCGCGCGTGATGATGTTTTTGTGCGAAATGCTGTTTTCGTCGGCGTTGTAGGGATAAACGAGCGGTTCTGTCGGGTATTCCTTCAGCGTCGTATTGGCTTCGGCGCGGAACTTCGCCATATCCTCTTCGTCGATATCGGCGGCTTCCGGCGTTATCATAATCGGGAACGAGCCCATCATGGTCGATTCGAAGGTGTTGACCTGTATATCGAAGCCGTTTGACAAAGACAGTATCAGCGCGATGCCGATGATGCCGATGCTGGACGCGAACGCGGTCAGAAGCGTGCGCCCTTTTTTCGTGCGGATGTTGTTGAACGACAGCTTCAGCGCGGTTAAAAACGACATAGAGGTCTTGATCAGCTTGTAGTCGGACGCGCCCTGCGTTTCGGAAATCGGATTTGTGTCGTTCGTGATCTTGCCGTCTGTGAGCGATATGATGCGCGTGGCGTACTTCTCGGCGAGCTGCGAGTTGTGCGTCACCATGATCACGAGCTTGTCGCCCGCGATCTCCTTGATCAGCTCCATGATCTGTACGCTCGTCGCCGAGTCGAGAGCGCCGGTCGGTTCGTCCGCCAGTATGACGTCCGGGTCGTTGACGAGCGCGCGCGCTATCGCGACGCGCTGCATCTGGCCGCCGGAGAGCTG
>DBRA01000057.1:13680-20647 GCA_002305445.1 Clostridiales bacterium UBA1380
GCGGGCACGCCGGACAGCGTCATCGACATTTCGATGTTATCGAGAACGCTGATATGGCTGATCAGGTTGTAGCTTTGAAAGATGAATCCCACCGAATTGTTGCGGTAGGCGTCCCAATCCTCGGCCTTGTACTTTTTTGTCGACGCGCCGTTTATGATGAGGTCGCCGGAGTCGTATCTGTCGAGGCCGCCGATGATGTTGAGCAGCGTCGTCTTGCCGGACCCGCTCTGGCCGAGTATCGCGACGAATTCGCTTTTTCTGAACTCCACCGATACGCCGGAGAGCGCATGCTGCGTAAAGTCGCCGGTGGTGTAGCTTTTTGTGATGTTTTCGAGTTTCAGCATTAAATATCTCGCATATCAAAAAATGGTTTATTGTTCTATTATACTCTCTAATGTGACATGCGTATTAAATTATTTCCATTACCGCCGATATTAAAGAAAATATTGGTTCATTGTTTGGTTGCCCGTGCTGTTTATCACACTTTTGATTATTTTGGCAGCTGACAATATGTTTCAATACATTTCGATTCTTCTTTGCTTCCTTAACTCGTTGCGGCGTATACCCGCCTGCCATTCAGCTTTTTCCTCTTCGGTTTCAAGAATAAGCTTCGGCACCTGAACCGGTTTTTCGTTTTCATCCAATGCCACAAGCACGAGATATGCGCGGTTAATAAGAGTTCTTTCGCCGTTGATCTTCTCGACGAACGTATCCACGCGTACTTCCATGGATGTATTCCCCGTATATGTCATACATCCCCGAAGTACGACCGTATCGTTTATATAAGCCGGTTCCTTAAACTGGAGGTTATCTATCGATGCCGTCGTGACATTCCTGTTTGAATGACGGCGCGCTACGACAGCCGCAACCACGTCGATCCATTCGACCAGCTTTCCGCCGAACAGGCGGTTGTAACCGTTAAGATGTTCGAACAAAATGATCTGTACAAGCTCGGTTTTTGATTCGCTGACCCGTTTCGGCTTAATAATCAACTCATCCATCTTTTATCGTCCCCTCAAACATATATATCTTTTATTATATCATGCCGTCATTAACAGAGCAAATACATTTCTTATCGGTTTTGCATTACGGTTATATCTCACCGAACCGGACGCTTCGGCTGAATAAATTAACGGGGCCGCGGCATAAACGGTCATCGTCACAGTTGATTGCTTATTTCGATAACATATGCTATACTTTGTATGCAGGACAAGTATTATTAAGACAACTGATATAAAACATGGAGCCGATATGATCAGAAGGTTTGAAGTTAGTGACACGGATAAAGTGATGGACATTTGGCTTAAGGCAAATATCAAGGCTCATGATTTCATTCCCGCAGGTTACTGGAAAGGGAATTATGATCCGGTTAAAAATATGCTGCCCGATGCAACGGTCTTTGTATACGCAGATAATAACGAAATAAAAGGTTTTATCGGGCTGAAAGAGCATTATATAGCGGGGATATTTATCGATACAAACAATCAATCCAAAGGCATGGGAAAAGAATTGCTTGATTATGTTAAGAAGCACAACACCGAGCTGTTTCTGCGGGTTTATAAAAAGAATGTTCGCGCGGTGAAATTTTATCTGAGAGAAGATTTTTCTGTTTTAAAAGAACAGGTTGATGAAAATACCGGTGAAGTTGAGCTTGTAATGAGATGGGTAAAATGAGAACACTGCTTTAAAGATGTATGTTGTCGCACCAAAAAGTTGCTCATGCGCGCAGCGGAGGAAACATCCGCGGCGATTGATGCCGATTTAAACTTAAGAAAATTATTATTCTATCAAGCAGTGAGGAGAAAACAACAAATGAAAAAACGTTTCGAAAATCGAATTGCCGTAATTACGGGCGGTATGCATGGAATCGGGAGGGCGATCGCCGAACGGTTTTCGGAAGAAGGCGCGACCGCCTTGGTTATAGATCGCACGGAAGGCGGTTATTATCAGGGAGATATCTCAAAGAAAGAGGTTCTGGAAGCTTTCGCAGCTAAAATTATCAATCAATACGGACATATTGATTATCTGATCAATAACGCCCCGCCGCTGATGAAAGGAATCGATGAGTGCAGCTACGAAGAATTCGAGCTCGCGTTAAAAGTCGGCGTTACGGCGCCGTTTTATCTGTCGAAGCTTTTTGCCCCTTATTTCAGTGACGGCGCTTCCATAGTCAATATATCCTCCTCAAGAGACAGAATGAGCCAGCCGCAGACGGAATCATACAGCGCGGCCAAAGGGGGAATCTCCGCTTTGACACATGCCATGGCAGTTTCCCTTTCCGGCAGAGTGCGTGTGAACTCGATATCTCCCGGATGGATCGACACGGAGTATCAGGTTTATTCGGGACCTGACGCCGACCAGCATCCGGCAGGGCGGGTCGGCAATCCGGACGACATAGCGTACGCTGTTTTGTTTCTGTGCAGCAGCGAGGCCGGATTTATTAACGGTGAAAATATCTGCATAGACGGCGGTATGACAAGGCAGATGATCTACCACAATGATTGCGGTTGGTTTTTAAAGACGAATCAAAATTAATCGCTGTGAAAATCGGAAGACGGACGCAAAATTAAGTCGGATTTGTTGATTTAATCCTCCCGTAAAATCGGCATCTATATGGCTGAAGCGATGCTTTCATGTTACGCTAATCAAACCTATTTCAAGAAATCATAAATCCGTACGCGGCCGCCTGCGATTATGTTCGGCGTAGTAAGCCCGTTTGTTTTCCAGCATCCTCTCGTCGGCTTCCTGTGTTATCCGGGCGGGACCGATTTCATTCTCGCGATTCGCTATGCCGTATGAAATGTAATAATCGTGAGACGCGACCTGCTGTGCGACGCGCTCCATCCTTGATGCACATTCAGCCGCGCCGGCATCTTCGCTGTATATAACAAATTCGTCTCCGCCGACGCGAAAAACATGCTTGAATGGAAATTCCATCAACAGCGCATCCGCGACGGTCCGAAGCATTTGATCGCCGGCCTTGTGGCCGAATTTGTTATTCACCTCATGCAGTCCGTTTACATCGATAAACACGCAGGAGAGGGAAGCAAAGCTCCTGTTTTGAATATCTGCTATGAATCTTTCATATGCGTTTCTGTTTTGAAGCCCTGTTGTCTGGTCTTCGTTACTTAGCTTTCGCACCTTCTTATATGCACTCAACAGGCACCATGTGACGCTCAACATATAAAGAAGCATCACTGTCCCGATGATACCGGCCATGCAATACAGGCGGCGGCTGACAGATTCGCTTTCACGCATCGCAACCGACTGTTTAACCATGACCATAACATTCCAGTTGTTTACGCCGGTCGGGTCATGCCGGAGAAAAAGCACCTCGCCTGTAGAATTCGATATAAAAGCCAATCTTCCACTTTTTCCCGCTCTCAGTTCGTTTGTATATGTATTCCACGAGTATCCCGGCACAAGCTTGCGGTTGCTGAAATCTTCGACGTTACCGAGCGTTTTATGCCATGTATCCAGCAAAAAATCTCCGGTGTCTCCGTCCTCGATGAATACGTACGCCTGTCCGTCGTAGATATCCGCTTTGTATTTCACGGCAAGGTCGGAAAGACGTATCACGTTGTACAGCATATAGATAGTTCGGCCGTTCTGTACGACCGGTACGGCATGGCGGACCACCATTTCGTCGGTTTCCAGCGCGCTTTTCGCCAGGTTGGAGATATACTCCCCTCTGTCTGCTTCTTTCGTAAAGCTGAGCGTTGCGGATACATCATGTATCAAACCGTCGGCATACAGCATGGTGTTATCCGGTTTCAGCAGTTCTGTATAGGAAATGTAGCTCGAATCAAAACGGTAGGCATTCAGTATCTCGCACAGCTTTTCATCGCTCTGATTTTCCATGCCGGATATGACAGACGCCATCGCGGTCAGTACGGTGGTGTTTGAATCCGACGCTCTTTTAACTCTTTCCGCAAGCACCTTGGACGTATCTGCGAGTTTATTAAAACATTCCTGCTCAATCCTGCTGTTGACGTCGTCGATTGTTGTGATTATGAGCGTACTCAAAGAAACAACGACAACGGCCGTCAGAATTACTATAAATATGATTTGTCGTCTGTTCATTTTGCACTGTCCTATCTCTGACATGAATAATATTCATGTTTATTAAGCGCTGTGGGTTCCGTTTTGCCGATTCCTATGCTTCATATTCAATTATTACACAGCGACGGTTGTACCCTGCATAACATTTTTCGCTCGGCGCAACGGTCCTTATAATCCGGCTGTGATAAACTCAAAACATTTTTGCTGTAGTCTCTCCTGTATATGTAGTAAAAAAGTCCTCTGCGGTCTTCTGCATATTCAATGACGCCGAATCGCCGTTAAAAACCAGATCAATCCAGAGCCTGCCGAAATAATCGTCAATAACCTGCACGTTTATTCTAAGGTGGTTTTCCGACTTCCAGGCCGCGGACGCCGCGCATTTATAATAGTGACCCGGGCAATAAACCGAGCCGATTTCTTTAGAGTAGCCCTCCTCCGGGAAACGTCCGAACCTGTTTTTGCAAAGTCCGAAATACAGTATCTTTTCACCTTGTGCGTTGGTATACTCAAATTGTCCGGAGTCAGAACTAAAACACAGACGGAACTTTGTTATGCCCATTTGATTTTCTTCGGGTATAAACCATCTGCCGTCAATATCTTTTACGATGCGGCTGTGCGCTTCGCCGTCCTCAAAGGTGAGCACCAGTGTGTCCGCGTATTTATACAGTTCAATTAATGCGGGAGTGTCTTCGGGCAGAGAATAGCTGTTGTTTGAATCCGGCATTTTTGCCCTTCGCGCGACTTTTTCGAAGAATGAACCGATGATCAGTTCGCCCGCATAATCCAATCCCTGATTGTCGCCGTTATAAATCATAATGACATCGGTGCTCGGTATGCAGAGAGCAAACTGACAGCCCATGCCGTTGAAGAAGAAGCTGTCGTCATAGCTTTTCCAGATCTGATAGCCGTAACCCTGATCGCTGTATCCGGTTCCGCCGCCGGCATTTGTATCAATAAGCTTTGACGTGGCGTCTTTGACGTAACCGGCATCAAGCAGCTGCTCGCCGTTCCAGCTCCCGCCGTTCAGCATAAAACGGGCGGCTAAAAGAAGATCCCGCGGCATTGCGAGCAGCGCCGAGTCGCCCCACGAATGTCCGCCCGGGCAATACAGGAAACGGGCTTCCTTTGAAATTCCGATTTTATCAAACAGCTTTTCCCGCAGATAGTCTATAAGCTTCATTCCGGTCAACCGTTCCGCCAGCGCTCCGAGAATAAACGAACCCGAGCTGTCGTACATGAAAGCGCTTCCGCATGGCGCGCTTGTGGTCGTGTTTCGGAAGTATTCTCTTACACGGTCATCGCAGCGCGCAGCGAACCAGCTCCGGCCTTTTTTAGGAGTGCTCATCATGAGCATCTGACGGATTGTTTGCGCTCCCATATTCGGATCGGGATTTCCCTCAAGCTCTCTCGGGAAATATTTACCGATCGGATCATCGAGCCCGAGAAGACCGTCCTGTATTGCAAATCCGATCGCTATTGCCACAAAGCTCTTGCTTACCGAATACATGCGGTGTAGAAAATCCGGATGGAAGGGAGTGCGATAATTCGAGAAAAGGATTTCGTTTCCCCGTGCGATTATTATATCGTGCGTAGATAACTTCGCGGACTCGATTCCCTCAAGCCATTCTTTGATATATGAGCTGCGTATCCCTCCGTGCTCAGGCGTCGATTTAATCATAANNCTTTGTGCTTATTATATTGCTTGCTTAACATATCGTCAACCGCGTTTTTGCTGACTTGATTCGTAAACCGCGCCTGTCGGATGAAAATAATCCTGTATAACACACAGTTATAATGTCTATCATATATAAATCTTTTCAGTGTTATAAAAATCAAAAAGAAAGGGACGCATCATGATTGCAATCAGAATAACACCGACCCTGTCATACTTTGAAGAGGCCATAGACAGACTCCTTGAAATAAAAGGGGCAAGTGATGAAATCTGGCTTACCGTATACGGGTATTTTCCGCTCGAGCAGCATCGGAGGCAATGCCTGAAAATGGCTCCCATGGTGAAAAAACTGAAAAAAGCCGGCAAGAGGGTCATAATTGAAATCGGAACAACGCTTGGGCACGGATCGGTTCTGCCCGATGTCCCGATGGTCGACACTTTCGAAACGATGCGGGGCATAAACGGCGTGCAGGAGCGGAGCGGTTTCTGTCCCCGCGGCGAGCGCTTCGTTAATTATCAGAAACAGGTCATGCGAATCTACGCGTCCCTGAAACCCTACGGATTTTATCTCGACGACGATCTGCGGATCGAGTCCCACGGGCCCGTCGGCACGGGATGCCTGTGCGATCACTGCGTTTCGCTTTTTTATGAAAAATACGGAACAGATTATACGCCCGACAGGCTCGGCGAATTGATAATCAGCGACGCGGACATAAGGGAAAAATACATCGGGCACAACCGCGAAGGCATGGCTTATTATGCGTACGAACTCGCTTCGGCGGCGATGGAGGTGTGTCCCGACATCGTTATGGGTTGGGAATACGTTCTTCTGGGTCAGTCCTGCGGTCCCGATTTCCGTCACGTATTCGACGCATTGCTGAAAGCGACGGGAAAGCCGCCAATGTCGCGGCCCGGTTGTTTCTTCTACCAGGACCACGAACCGCGTAAGATGCTTGACAAGGTCATCAATACGAGTTACCAGAACGCCATCGCGCCCGATTATGTCAAAGTGCGCCGTCCCGAGATAGAAAACTGCTCGCAGACAGTTATGGGCAAATCCATAAACGGGACATGCGTGGAGTCAACGCTCAATCTTGCTTACGGCTGCAACGGACTTAGCTATTCCATGATATCCTCCGATACCGAACCGCTTGAGCCGAGGATCAGGATGTGGCATGCTTTTGAAAATCACCGTGTATACTGGCAGAAGCTGATCGACGACAACGAAGGCAC
>DBRA01000009.1 GCA_002305445.1 Clostridiales bacterium UBA1380
AATCGTCAGCTGCTCCGGCTCGTCGGACGGTGGGCGCATCCCCTCGGGAGCAGGCCGAAGCGACGACGCCGGCAGACGCTTCAGCGGATCGTATATGAACGATCTGCAGCAGTAAAACTCCGAAACCACGCCTTTTTTAACACAAAGGACATGCTCGCCCTCGGCGAGCGGCCGCGAATGTTCGCATACCGCGCAGACTTTGTCAAGCTCCGTTTTTTCCTTTCGCATAGACTCACTCCGTTGCGTCAATAATCATATTTTGATAATTATATCATATTTCTCACGCTTTTTCTATATCGCGTGTGTAATATGATAAATTTATAATCGCGAAATTAAAACGCATAGACAAATATAATAAAATATGTTATAATAATCCAATATAGAAAAACTGGCGGTACCTTTTGCTGAAATGAAAGTATATACTTTTTGTGACGGCGGCTGGGCGTCAAACTGCCATATCGCGGCGGACGAGACAACAGGCGAAGCAGTACTGATAGACGCGTCGTCCGAGCCGGAGCGCATATTAAAACGCATCGGCGAAGACGGCTTTAAGATTACCGCGATCCTGCTGACGCACGGCCACTTCGACCACATACTAAAACTCGACGAGTGGCGCGAGGTCACCGGCGCTCCGCTTATGATGAGCGCTGCCGACGCGGACTGCTTAAGCGATCCTGCGAAAAGCTGCTTTTCGTTTTTCGCCGGCGAGGATGTGACATTCGCGCCGCCGGAGCGGCTGCTTTACGACGGCGACACAGTCGGATTCGGGTCGCTTTCGCTGCGCGTCCTCGCGACGTCGGGGCATACGCCCGGCTCCGTCTGCTATATCGGCGGCGGTTACGCCTTCACGGGCGACACGCTGTTCGAGGGCAGCATCGGACGGTTTGATCTGCCCGGCGGCGATTACGATGCGCTGCGCGCGTCGCTCCGTACGCTCGCATCGCTTCCCGCGGAAACGAAGGTCAAGCCCGGTCACGGCAATTCGACGACGATCGGCCGCGAAACGGAGCGCAACATTTACATGAAATCACCGGAGGCATAATCATATGGACACAAAAAAACTCGCGGAGCTGCTTTATCCGAATATTAAAACGACGCCGGAGGACATGGAGCTGCGGTATCCGCCGCGCTCGCTGCCCGAGGGTGCCAAGGTGACGCGCTTTGCGCCGTCGCCGACCGGATTTCTGCACCTCGGCAACCTGTACGGCGTACTGACGGACGAGCGCCTTGCGCACCAGTCCGGCGGCGTGATGTATCTGCGAATTGAGGACACGGACGCCAAGCGCGAGGTGAAGGACGGCGTGAAGCTTATCATCGATCTGCTCGAGCGGTTCGACATTCACTTCGACGAGGGCGCCACGGTCGACGGCGACAACGGCGCATACGGCCCGTACCGACAGTCGCAGCGCGCCGAGATATATCAAACGTACGCAAAGCGCCTTGTCGAGGAGGGCAAAGCGTACCCGTGCTTCTGCACCGAGGAGGAGCTTGAGTCCATACGCGCCGAGCAGGAGAATATCGGCGCGACGCCCGGTTATTACGGCAAATGGGCCGTCTGGCGCGACGCGCCGATCGAAAAGATCGAAGCGGCGCTCGCGGAGGGCAGGCCGTTCGTGCTGCGTTTCCGCTCCGAGGGCCGCGAGGAGAACAGCTTCAAGTTCACCGACCTTGTCAAGGGCGTGATCGACGTGTCCGAGAACTACATCGATCACGTGATCATCAAGTCGGACGGCATACCGCCCTACGCATTCGCGCACGCGGTCGACGACCATCTGATGCGCACGACGCACGTCGTACGCGACGAGAGCTGGCTGCCGAGCCTGCCCTTCCACATCCAGCTTTTCAACGCGCTCGGCTTCAAGCTGCCGAAGTATATACACACCGCGCAGGTCATGAAGCTCGACGACGGCAAGAAGCGCAAGCTGTCGAAGCGCAAGGACCCCGAGTTCGCGATGAGCTACTTCTTCGCGAGCGGATATCCGGTCAGCGTCGCGAAGGAGTACCTGACGACGCTGCTCAACTCGAACTTCGAGGAGTGGCGCATCGCCAACCCCGACGCGCCGCTAGACGACTTCCCGTTCTCGATCAAGAAGATGTCGGCTTCCGGCTGCCTTTTCGATTTCAACAAGCTCAACGACATAGGCAAGAATGTCATAGGTAAAATGACCGTGGACGAAGTTTACGACGGCGTGCTCGCATGGGCGCGCGAATACGATGCGGACTTCGCCGCAAGGCTCGCAGCCGACCCCGTTTACGCGAAGTCGATATTAGCGATCGGCCGCGGCGGTGCGAAGCCACGCAAGGACATCGCAAAGTGGGACGAGGTCAAGGACTTCATCTCGTTCTTCTACGACGACCTCTTCAGGATCGAGGACAGTTATCCGGAGAACTTCGCGCCCGCCTACATCAAAGCGGCGCTGACCATGTTCGCCGACACCTACGACGCCGCGGACGATTCCGCCGCGTGGTTCGACAAGATCAAGCACATCGCCGATTCGCTCGGCTTCGCGTCCGACATGAAGGCGTATAAGAAATCGCCCGAGCAGTACAAGGGCAGCGTCGCCGACATCAGCATGTTCATCCGCGTCGCGGTCACGGGGCGGCAGAACTCGCCCGATATGTACTCGGTCATGCAGGTGCTCGGCGCTGACCGCGTCGTCGCGCGTGCGCGCTCGATGGCGGAAAAGCTGTAAGCGCTGTTTGTTTACAAATAATTAACAACATTTCTGTCACAAACGCAGTCGGTTCAACGTCTGACTTAATGGAGAAAATTATGGAAGAAACGTCAAATTTTATACATGATATAATAGACGCGGAGCTGGCCGCCGGCCCCTCCGCGGAAAATGGCTGGCGCGACCACGTTCACACGCGCTTCCCCCCGGAGCCTAACGGCTATCTGCACATCGGCAGTGCTAAGGCGATTTATATAAACTACATGACCGCCAAAAAGTACGGCGGCAAGTTCAATCTGCGCTACGACGACACGAATCCAGCGAAGGAAGATCCCGAATACGTCAAGTCGATCTACGAGGACCTCTGCTGGCTGGGAGCATATCCCGACGGTGGCGTCTTCTACGGCTCCGACTATTTCGATAAGTGCTACGAATATGCCGTGCTGCTCATTAAAAAGGGTCTCGCCTATGTGTGCGACCTGACGAAGGAGCAGATGGAGGAATACCGCGGCACGCTGACCGAGCCGGGGCGAAACAGCCCGTGGCGCGACCGCAGCATCGAGGAGAACCTCGACCTTTTCGAGCGCATGAAAAACGGCGAGTTCCCGGACGGCAGCCGCACGCTGCGCGCCAAGATCGATATGGCGTCGCCGAACATGTGGATGCGCGATCCGGCGATCTACCGAATCGTGAACAAGCCGCATTACCGTCAGGGCAATAAATGGTGCGTTTATCCGCTCTACGACTACGCGCACCCGATACAGGACGCGCTCGAGGGCATTACGTTCTCGCTCTGCTCTCTCGAGTTCGAAATCCATCGCCCGCTTTACAACTGGGTTATCGAAAACATCGGCCTTTTCAAGCCCGAACCGCGACAGATCGAGTTCGCGCGCCTGAACGTCACGAACACGGTCATGTCGAAGCGGTATCTGCGCAAGCTCGTCGAAGACAAGTACGTCGACGGCTGGGACGATCCGCGCATGCCGACAATATGCGGGCTCCGCCGCCGCGGCTACACGCCCGAATCGATATTCGAGTTCGTCCGCCGCGCCGGAATCGCAAAGGTGAACAGCCTTGTCGACATCAAGCTGCTCGAGCACTGCATCCGCGAGGAGCTTAACACAAAGGCGCAGCGCCGCATCGCCGTAATCAACCCCGTAAACGTCGTCATAACGAACTACCCCAAGGGCAAGACCGAGTACTTCGAGCTCCCGAACAACCCGAACGACCCCGCCGCCGGCGTGCGCGCCGTGCCGTTCACGCGCGAGCTCATCATCGACAGCGACGACTTCGCCGAGGTGCCGCCGCCCAAATACTTCCGCCTCAAGCCCGGCGGCGAGGTGCGCCTCATGGGCGCATACATCATAAAATGCGAGGAGATCGTCAAAAACGACGACGGCAGCATAAAGGAGATCCGCTGCACCGCCGACCTCGAAACCGGCAACGGCAATCCCACGGACGGGCGCAAAATCAAGGGCACGATCCACTGGCTCTCGAAAGAGTTTGCCGCCGACGCATCGGTTATGCTGTTCGACAACCTGTTCACGGTCGAAAACGTGGCCGAGATATCGGAGGAGACGATGTTCGACTACATCAACCCAGACTCCGTCCGCAGAGTCGACGGATGCAAGGTTGAGCCGTCGCTCACGGATGCGAAGCCGGGCGACCGCTTCCAGTTCGTGCGATCGGGCTACTTCTGCATGGACACGAAGTACCCCAACACCTTCAACAGAATCGTGGGACTGAAGGACACTTATCAACCGACGAAAGAATGATTTGAAATGGACGAATATAAGATAGACACAAAATGCCTGCACAGCGGATACGAGCCAAAAAACGGCGAGCCGCGCTCGCTCCCGATTTACCAGAGCACGACGTTCAAGTATGACTCCGCCGCCGAGATGGGCAAGCTTTTCGACCTCGAATCGAGCGGTTATTTCTACTCGCGGCTTGCAAATCCGACAGACGACTATGTCGCCGCGAAGATCGCCGACCTCGAGGGCGGCGTCGGAGCCGTTCTGACCTCGTCCGGTCAGGCCGCGACCTTCTTCTCGCTTTTCAACATCGTATCGGCCGGCGACCACATCGTCGCGTCGACTGCGATCTACGGCGGCAGCTTCAACCTCATGGACGTCACGATGCGCCGCATGGGCATCGACACGACTTTCGTCGACCCGGACGCGTCGCCGGATGAGCTTGACGCCGCGTTCAAGCCGAACACAAAAGCCGTTTTCGCCGAAACGCTCTCCAACCCCTCGCTTATCGTGCTCGATATCGAGAAGTTTGCGGCGGCCGCGCACAGACATGGCGTTCCGCTGATAATCGACAACACGTTCGCCACGCCCGTCAACTGCCGACCGATCGAGTTCGGCGCGGACATCGTGACCCATTCGACGACGAAGTATATGGACGGGCACGCTTCCGCTGTCGGCGGCGCGATCGTCGACAGCGGCAACTTCGACTGGAGCGCGCATCCGGTCAAATTTGCTTGCCTGTGCGAGCCGGACGAGTCGTATCACGGCGTCGTCTACACGGAGCGCTTCGGGCGGCTCGCGTATATCCAAAAGATAGTCGCGCAGCTGATGCGCGACCTCGGCTCGATACAGGCGCCGCAGAACGCGTTCCTTCTCAACCTCGGGCTCGAGAGCCTTCCAATCAGAATGCGCCGCCACTGCGAAAACGCGATGGCTGTCGCGAACTACCTTTCAGAGGAGCCGAAGGCGGCATGGGTCGAGTACCCTTCCCTGCCCGGCAGCAGATACTACGACCTTGCGCAAAAATACATGCCGCGCGGAACGTGCGGCGTCATATCGTTCGGCGTCACCGGCGGCAGAAACGCGGCCGCACGCTTCCTCGATTCGCTGAAGCTCGTCTCAATCGCGACCCATGTCGCCGACGCGCGCTCCTGCATACTCCATCCGGCAAGCACGACTCACCGCCAGATGTCTGACGCGCAGCTTGAAGCCGCCGGCGTCAGAAGCGACCTCGTCAGGCTGTCCGTAGGCCTCGAGGATGCGGGCGATATTATAGCAGATCTGAAACAAGCTTTTTCTAAAATGTAAGAAATATATTTTTTTAGGTGAATGCGAAAATGAAACATAAATTCATAAAGTTTGTTTCACTCATGCTCGCGTTCGTCCTGATAGCCGCCGTTCAGATTTACGCCGTAACGGACGGAACGCAGAAGAAGAAGTTCTCTGACGTCATCATCGGCAACTGGTATTATGAGAACGTCATGCGGCTTACCTCTCTCGGTGCAATCAACGGGTATCCGGACGGAAAGTTCAGACCGCAGGAGCAGATAACCTGCGCCGAATATACGAAGATACTCATGATGATGTTCGGCGGCGATATCGACATGAAGATCGATACCGCCGCGTTGAAAGCGGATAAGACGCTGCCGCCCTACCTGCGGAACATGACGTACCACTGGGCGTATCCGTACGTTTATGCCGCATACAAGAACGGCGTTATAACGGCCGGCGAGTTCATATCCGATTTTGCGATGGACACGGCGATAAAGCGCGACCAGATGGTCCGCATGACGGTCCGCGCCGCAGGCGTGCCGATCAGCCCCGCCGCCAACGTCTTCGCCGACACCGCGGACGAATACGCGATAACCGCGTATTACCTCTACCTCGTCCGCGGCTACATAGAAGGCGGGAAGCGGTACTTCAAAGCCGACGGTCTTACGACAAGGGCGGAGGCCGCGTCGATCATCATACGCGCGCTCGACTTCACCGAGGATCGCCAGGCGTTCGTTACGGATGAGATAGCCGAAAATGCGGCTTTATACAATCTCGACACGACAATTGAGCTGATCGACTTTTTCACATCGAAGAACCTGACCTTTGCGAAGCGCGCTTCGTTTGAAACCTCCGTCGACTACGTCGACTGGACTATCATATACTCGCTCGCCGAGGGCATGTACCCCGAGTATTTCTACTCCGGCGGTTATTACACGAAGCACTACGAGACGACAAACAAGTACGTGCTCAATTTTTACTACTCAAAGTCGGCGGAACAGCTCTCCGAGGAGCTGGAGCTTGCGCGAAAGGACGCCGCCCTCGCCGCCGGCGAAATAACGGCGGTGTACACCGACGACGAATCGCGCTTCAAAGCGGCGCATAAGTACCTGCTCAACGCCTGCTCCTACGATTACGAGGGTTACGAAAACGACAACATATCCGACGACTCATACACCGCCTACGGCGCGCTGATCAAGGGCAAGGCGGTCTGCGAGGGGTATGCGGCGGCGATGAACCTACTCTGCGACGCGCTCGACATCCCCTCCTACGGCGTGACGGGTCTTGCGCCGAACAGCACGCTGCGCCACATGTGGGTCGCGGTGCTGATCGACGGCAAGATGTACTTTTCCGACCCGACGCGCGACGACCCGGGCGGCAAGAGCGCGCAGACCATGAAATATGCGCTTATGACGCCGGAGGAAGCGGCGAAATACGGTTATATATGGGACAGCGAAGTCGTCACGCTCGATTACTTCCACCTGGCGTATTAAATCAATCATATATGGCTTACATAATAAAAAAGAACGGACGTCAAGTCC
>DBRA01000042.1:0-160 GCA_002305445.1 Clostridiales bacterium UBA1380
TCGGGCGCCCCTTTTTCTTATGCATATAAAGTTTTTCGCGGGGAGAGAGCGCGAGAGAGGGGAGCCTTCTTTCAAAAAGGCTCCCCTCTCTCGCATTATTATATAGTATTAAAAATTCATCCTATGTGGCAGCTCTCGGCTTCGTCGGGGTTGAAGCCCT
>DBRA01000042.1:196-591 GCA_002305445.1 Clostridiales bacterium UBA1380
CCGCCCAGCGCTTCGACGACAGCCTTGTTTGTCAGCTTCAGCGCGTCCTCAAGCTTCGCGCCCTTGATCATCTCCGTCGCGATGGACGAAGTCGCAATCGCGGCGCCGCAGCCGAACGTCTTGAACGAGCAGTCGACGATCACGCCGTCTTCGATCTTGAGGTACATTTTCATTATATCGCCGCACTTCGCGTTACCCACGGTTCCGACGCCGTTCGCGTCCGGCAGTTCGCCTACGTTGCGCGGATGCGTGAAATGGTCGAGTACTTTTTCGCTGTATTCCATATAATTGTCCTTTCGTTATTTGTCGTCGCCGGGGTAAAGCGGGCTCATGTCGCGCAGCCGCTTGACGATCGGCGGGATTTTTTCAAGTATATAATCGACGTCTTCGTCGGT
>DBRA01000042.1:598-2295 GCA_002305445.1 Clostridiales bacterium UBA1380
GACGGCTCGAGCGAAGCGGACGAGCATGCGGAGCCGGTCGAAACGCAGATACCCGCCATATCGGCGAGCAGCGCAAGGCTTTCGCCCTCGATATACTCGAAGCTTACATTCACATTGCCGGGCAGACGGTCGGTCGGATGGCCGTTCAGGCGTGTGTGCGGTATTTTTGTCAGCCCCGCGATAATGCGGTCGCGCATCGCAGCGACGCGCTCTTCGTCGGGCATGCGTTCGATGGAAAGTTCAAGCGCTTTCGCCAGCGCCAGGATGTACGGAATGTTCTCCGTGCCGCTGCGCATGCCGCGTTCCTGTCCGCCGCCGTCGATGAAAGGCTTGATGCGCGTCGCGCGCTTTATATACAGCGCACCTATGCCCTTCGGCGCGTGCAGCTTGTGTCCGGACAGCGCGAGCATGTCCACGCCGAGCTCGGTAACGTTGACCGGTATCGAGCCGACAGCCTGCACCGCGTCGGTGAAGATCAGCGCGCCGGCCTTGTGCGCGATCTCCGCAGCTTCCTTTATCGGCTGGATCGTGCCGATCTCGTTGTTCGCCATCATGATCGCGACGAGCGCGGTGTCGGGCGTCAGCGCGTCGCGCAGCTCGTCAAGGCTGATTTTGCCGTACTTGTCGACGCCAAGACGCGTCACGCGGACACCCTGCTTTTCGAGCGCATCGCACGTGCGCATCACTGCGGGATGCTCGATGGCGGACGTTATTATGTGGCGCTTTCCCGTCGAGAGCACCGCGCTTTTTATAGCCCAGTTGTCGGCTTCGGTGCCGCCGGAGGTGAAATAAATCTCCTCGGGCTTCGATGCGCCCAGGCACTTCGCGACGCGCGCGCGCGCGTCGTCGAGCAGCTTTTTGGCTTCGCGGCCCTTCGAGTGCAGACTCGAGGGGTTGCCCCAGCCGTCGACAAGCGCTTTCTGCATCTCGGCGATTACTTCGGGATGCGGCGCCGTTGTTGCGGCGTTGTCTACATATACGAATCTATCCATATATAATCAGTTGCACTGTCCTTTCAAAAAGTGGGTTTATTAAATTAAATTTACATTTTATTGTACACGATTACGATACAATAATCAAGCGGAGTGAAAGTTGAGAAAATGAATAATATGTTAATATTATGCTACGGAGCATTTGACGCATGCGCCTCATTTGATTATTGACAAAAATATCGATGTATAATATAATTATATCAATTGTAACAAATAATAACGGCAAGGTGAATAATATGTATTACATAGGCGTTGACCTCGGCGGTACAAACATCGCGGCCGGCATTGTTGACAGCGAGTACAACATAATCAAGAAAGACAGCGTTCCGACCGGAGCCAATCGCGACGGTAAGGAGATCGTCAAGGATATGGCGGCGCTCTGCGAAAAACTGCTTGCCGACACAGGCATCGCGAAGAGCGAGATCGAATACGTCGGCATCGCGACGCCCGGCACCGCGAACAGCGCGACAGGCATCGTCGAATACGCGAACAACCTTCCGTTTCTGAACTTCCCGATTGCGGATCTGCTGAAGGAGTACCTCGGCGTCAACCGCGTGCTGATCGAGAACGACGCCAACGCCGCGGCGAAGGCCGAGGATATCGCCGGCGTCGCGAAGGACGCGAACGTCTCCGTGATGATAACGCTCGGCACGGGTCTCGGCGGCGGCATCGTCATCAACGGTCAGGTCTACTCCGGCTTCAACT
>DBRA01000042.1:2468-9970 GCA_002305445.1 Clostridiales bacterium UBA1380
ATCAGCTATCTCGCCTGCGGCATAGTCAACGTGATCGATATCTTCCGCCCGGACATAATCTCGATAGGCGGCGGTATCTGCAACGAGGGCGACTATCTGCTGAAACCCCTGATCGCTAAGGTCGAAGCCATGACCAAGGGCGAACCGGAGAAGAATCCGAAGATCATGATCGCGAAGCTCGGCAACGACGCCGGTATCATCGGCGCGGCCGTTCTGGGCATGTGACGCGGCAGGGTCTGCACAAAAGTTTAATGCTGAATAACGGCGTTGTCTGTTAAATACTAAAAACACGCGGAAGACAATGCTTATATCTGTTTAACGAATAACATACTAAACCGCGAACTATTAAGACTAATAATCGTCAGAACTTGCGGCGCGGCATCGCGCCGCAAGTTTTAAATTTTACGGAGATAAAGACGACGATGAAGTATAAAAAGGTGTTCTTTATTGTGACAGCGCTCGCCGCGGTGCTGCTCGCCGTCGGCGCGTTTTATGATCTGCAGATCACGTACGCGCTTTATGAAGAAGGCTCCGCGTGGGCGTATGTGCTTAAGGTCGTCGCCGAATTCCCGTCGCTTATCGTGACGTGCGGCATGTGCGCGTATCTCTTTTTTTACAGCCGCGCGATCGGCGGGAAGAACCGCAACGCGAGGATGGCGCTGTGCGTCGTCGGCGGCACAGGCGGGCTCGTCTATGTCATGACGACGCTTTTGCGCTACCTCGGCGTCGAATCCGGCGGCGCGCCATATTACATAATCGTGTTCGCGGGTATTGCGGGTCTCGCGGCGATACTCTCCGCCGCCGCGTTCATGGTGCGCAGGCGTGTGCTCGCGTCATCGCTCGACGAAGCCGAAGCGGCGCACTGCATGCTGTCATGCATTATCGCCGCGCTTGCGACGCTGGTCGTGATAAACGCCGTGAAGATTTTCTGGGGCCGCTGGCGCTACGGAGAGATGCTCTCGGCAGGCGACACCGCGCTCTCGTCGTTTACGCCGTGGTACCAGCCGAACGGTATGAACGGTCACCGCTCGTTTCCGTCCGGCCACAGCGCGAATACGATAATATTGCTGTTCGGAACGTACTTTTTCCGCCTGATGCATAAGAAAATATTTACAAAGGTGTTGCTTGTCGTGCTTCCGGTCGCGTTTCTCGTCGCTGTCGGCGTCAGCCGCATCGTCTACGGCGATCACTATTTCAGCGATATCGTCGCCGGGACATATCTCGGCGCGCTGATTGTCTACGTCGTCGGCGTCGTGCGGCGCGAGATATAACTCATGACACAGACGATTCAACCGATAAACAGATCGAGCCGCCGCCTTAATGGACGGCGGCTCTTTCGTTTGGCTAAAATCTGAAGTCTCTCTTGCCGTTTTCGATTTCCCTGAGGTTCTGCTCGGCGATTCTGCGCACCTTCTCGTTCGGCACCTTCTTCATCTCCGCTTCAATCAGCTTCTCGCCGATTTCGCGCGTTTCGGGCGACGCGTAGTCGATGAGGAACTCCTTCAGCGTCATGAGCGCGTTCGGATGGCAGCAGTTCTGAATCTGGCCGGACTTGCACAGACTCATAAAGCGGTCGCCGGTGCGCCCCTCGCGGTAGCAGGCGGTGCAGAACGACGGGATGTATCCGAGTTCCATCAGCCAGCGGACGACTTCGTCGAGCGTGCGCTGGTCGGAGACGTCGAATTGTACGGTGTCCGTCGGACGGACCTTTTCCGTGTAGCCGCCGACGCTCGTGCGCGACGCGCCGCTTATCTGCGATATGCCGGCGTGAAGCGCGCGGCCACGCGTGACCTCGGACTCGCGCGTCGAGATAATCATGCCTGTATACGGCACGGCGACGCGGATGCATGCGATAAGCTTGATGAATAAATCGTCCGTTATGCCGTTGTCGAACGCGGCGGGGTCGATGCCCTCCGCGCGCTTGACGCGCGGAACGCTTATCGTGTGCGGGCCGACGCCGTGCACGGCTTCAAGGTGCTCCGCATGCATAAGCAGTCCTGCAAACTCATAGCGGTACTTGTCGAGCCCGAACAGCACGCCAATGCCGACGTCGTCGATTCCGCCTTCCATTGCGCGGTCCATCGCCTCGGTGTGATAATCGTAGTCGTGCTTCGGTCCCGTCGGATGCAGCTTTAAGTAATTTTCCTTGTGGTATGTCTCCTGGAACAGGATGTACGTGCCGATTCCCGCTTCCTTCAGCTTGCGGTAATTTTCGACCGTCGTCGCGGCGATGTTGACGTTGACGCGGCGGATCGCACCGTTTTTATGCTTGACGGAGTAGATCGTCTTGACGCAGTCGAGAATGTACTCGATAGGGTTGTTGATCGGGTCCTCGCCCGCTTCAATGGCAAGGCGCTTGTGGCCCATGTCCTGAAGCGCTACGACCTCGTTGTATACTTCCTCCTGCGTCAGCTTCTTGCGCGGGATGTGTTTGTTTGTGTGGTGGTAGGGGCAGTACAGACAGCCGTTTACGCAGTAGTTCGAGAGGTATAGCGGCGCGAACATGACGATTCGGTTGCCGTAGAAGTCTTTCTTGATCTGCGCCGCGAGCTCGAATATTTCATCGACCTTTTCGGGTATCTCGCAGGCGAGAAGGACGGACGCTTCGTGGTGGTTTAGCCCCTTGCGCTGTCTCGCCTTATCGAGAATCGCGTCGACAAGCTCGACGTTGTCCTTGTTTTTGTCGGCATAGTCGAGCGTTTCGAGGATTTCTTCGTGGTTGATGAAATCATCGGCGCGGAGTGATTTGGGATCGTACATTTTAACTGCCTTCTTTCGATATATGAATCAGTTTGATATCTTATTCTTTGCGGACGGTGCGTCGCCGCGGCCCATCTCGAGCCTTCCGCCGGCTTTTTTGATCATCGCGCGAAGCTCCTCGAGCTTTGCGGCGTCCTCGACGCCGGTCGAGGGTTTGTTGTCATACAGCGTGTATTTTGCGCGCACCGTGGGCGGCGACAGATTCGGCATGACGACGTTCGCGCCCGATTGCAATCCGAGCGACCTGCCGTCCGGCGACAGCGCGCCGAGCGCGGTTGTGGCGGGCAGCAGTCCGTCCGGCAGCGTCAGCCGCACCAGCGCGACGAGGAACAGCGTCAGCGCAAGGCTGCCGTGCGGTTCGTTCGCTAACGGCGTGCTGTGCTGCGGCACGAACGGGCCGATGCCGACCATCTCGGGCTGAAACGACGCGATGAATTCGAGGTCCGTCGCGAGCGTGCGCGCCGTCTGGCCGGGCGAGCCGACCATGAAGCCGCAGCCGGTCTGAAACCCCAGCTCCTTAAGGTCGCGCAGGCACCGCATCCGGTCGTCGAACGACTGATACGGCGGGTGAAGCGACGCGTAATGCTTCGGGTCGGCCGTTTCGTGGCGCAGCAGGTACCGGTCGGCGCCCGCCGCTTTCAGCGCCGCGTAGCTCTCGCGCGGCCTTTCGCCGAGCGACAGCGTGACGGCCGCGCCGGGGCATTCGCTCTTGACCGTACGTATCAGCGCGCACAGCCGCTCATCCGTGAACCATGGGTCTTCGCCGCCCTGAAAAACGAATGTGCGGAAGCCGAGCGCGTAACCGGCACGGCATCGCTCGATTATGACGTCCGGCGTCAGCCGGTAGCGGTCGCATTCGCCGTTTGACTTGCGTATGCCGCAGTATAGGCAGTCATTTTTGCAGTAGTTCGATATTTCCACAAGCCCGCGCACATAAACATCGTCGCCGAAACGCTCGCGCTTTTTCGCAAGCGCCGCGGTGCGGGCATATTCGTACAGCGCATTGTCGAACGCATCGAAGCTGTCCGGAGCGCCGCAGACGTCGGCGCCGCGCATAAAAGACGTTATCAGCGATTCGTATTCGGAGCGCGAAAGCTTTTTGCCCGCCGCGAGCGATTGCAGAAGCGAGAGCGACAGCGCGGTGTTCTCAGTCATCCGACGTCACCCCCGAATACGCGATTTTCACCGAAACGCCCGGCAGCTTGCCTATCTTGCCCGCAAGCGCGCTTATGACGTTCTGGGGCGCGTCTATGGCTACTGATATGATGCTTATTTTCTTTTCTCTATACGGAATCCCCATACGGCCGATCAAATACTGCGCATATTCATGGAGAAGCGCGTTCAGCGCGGCAGTCGACTCCAAATCGTCTATAATTATTCCGAGAAGCGCAACGCGTGTCTGCATCGGTGGTTGCCTCCTTGTCTATGTATGGCGCGCCGTGCGGGCGCTTATCTTTTCCGCTCGGAAGCGGAAAATAAAAATCCGCGTGCTCTGTTTCAGAGCGCGCGGAAAAAACGTCTATTTCGTTTTCTCGCACCCTCTCGGTCAGAGCATACTTTCCGGTCGGGAACTTCCATGAAGTATTATATAATATCTCGTGTCGAAAATATACGAACATTCTGTAAACATTACGGTTACACAAATGTTTTATGCTGATCGGTTTTTAAGCGCATCTCAAGACACACGGTGCGTAAAACCCACACCGGCGGAGACTATCGCGTAAAACCCGAATAATTGTTGTGTAAACGGTTGATATGTGTTATAATCGAGTCGAGCGAAATGTGGAGAATTATGGATAATA
Organism: Clostridiales bacterium UBA1380; assembly: GCA_002305445.1. Lineage (GTDB taxonomy): Bacteria > Bacillota > Clostridia > Oscillospirales > CAG-272 > UBA1380. Next base: position 7,031 of record DBRA01000042.1, read on the forward strand.
TGCACACACTCGAACAGTATGAATGGTCAAACATCTGGTGCGAGAACGCGAACGACGGCTCGCTTCCGCGCGTGATGATGGTCGGCGATTCGATCTCGGTCGGTTACCGCGGTGCCGTCGCCAAAAATCTCGCCGGTAAAGCATACACCGACACGTACTCGACCTCAAAGGCGCTCGACAACCCGTGCTTTCTGCCGGAGCTCGACCTCGTCGCGGCCGGTGCCATCAGGGCGCACTCGGTCATAACGTTCAATAACGGCCTTCACGGGATGCACCTGTCCGCCGCCGAATACGAAAAATACGCCGCATCCGCGATCGGGCATATTGTTAAAAAGTACGAGTCCGCGAAGCTGATTATCGTACTGTCGACGCCGATTACGGAAAACGGCGATCCGCACACGCTCGCGCCGCTCAACTCGAAGCCGCTCGAGCGCAACGAAATCATGCGTTCGCTCGCCGCAAAGTATAAGCTTCAAGTCTGCGATTTGTATGCCGCTGTCGCGGGCAACGCCGGCATACGCTCCGCCGACGGCTACCATTACAACTCCGACGGCTATAAAATCATGGCGGACGCGTTGAGCGCGGCGATTGCCGAGGATCTTTAAGCGCGGCTGTTATAATTAAATAGATAAGAACCTTTCGGGCGCTCTGCTGTGTTATCGTTTTCTCGCAGAGCGCCTTTGGGCGTTCGGCTTTGCAATAAATTTAATAAATATTAAACAAATAAGTCATGAAGTCGGATTATAATTTAGCTGTAACTTAAATTTACGAGGAGATAAAAAGTGCGTGCGTTGCTTATCATCAACTCGGTCGCAGGACGCAGGCGTTCGCGCGGCACTCTTTACCGCGCCGTAAACGCGCTCTCCTCCGCAGGATATGAGACAACGGTTTACATTACGCAGCGGCGCGGCGACGCCGCGCGTTATATAAGGGAGAACGTCCGCGAGGGATTTTACGACCGCATCGTATGCTGCGGCGGCGACGGGACGCTGAACGAGGTGCTCGGAGCACTTACGCTTATACGCTCCGCCGTTCCGGTCGGTTACATACCGACGGGGACGACGAACGACCTCGCGCACTCGCTGCACCTCCCGTCGGCTGTTGAAAAGACGACGGTCATCGCCGCCGGCGGTTCCGTACGCGACCTCGATATCGGAGTCTTTGCCGGCTCGGAAAACGGCGGCGCGATGTCCGAACGCAGCTTCGTGTACGTCGCGTCGTTCGGCGCGTTTGCGCGTGTGTCGTACTGCACGCCGCAGTGGTTGAAAAACCTGCTCGGCCACGGAGCGTATGTATTCGACGGAGTGTTCAGCCTCGATACGGTGCGCCCGCGCCGCGTCGAAGCGGAATACACCGCCGCCGACGGCACAAAGCGCGTCGTGTCCGGCAATTACGTATACGGCGCCGTCTCGAACTCGACGTCGGTCGGCGGCGTCATCAAGTACAAAGAGAGCGAGATCGACTTCGCAGACGGCCTTTTCGAGGTCATGCTGATCTCGCCGCCGCGCGGCATACGCGCGCTGACGCATACGCTGCGCTGTATCAAAAAGCGCGAGTTCGATCCCGGCTGCATCGAATGCTTCACGGCGTCGGATATTACCTTTAGCTTCTCGGAGAAGACGGAGTGGACGCTCGACGGCGAGTTCGGCGGCGCGCTCGACTCGGCGTCGATCAGGGTGGAGCCGTGCGCGGCGCGTATCGTCGTCGCATCGGCGGAGAAAAAGAGCGGCGACGCGTCAAAGGCGAACGCGGTGCTGTGAATCGGCGCTGCGCTTTATATCTGTATATAAAAACGGCGGATCGCTCCGCCGTTTTTTGCATCGCTTATTGACATTTGACTGCATATAGGATAATATACATATGAAAATTCATGGAAAAACGAGGCATGTGATTTATGCAACAGTTTCCGCGCACAACGGTGGGCGGCGTATCGCTGCCGCGCCTTCTGATCGGCACCAACTGGATGCTCGGCTGGAGCCACAGAAGCCCCTCCGCAGACAGTCAGATACAGAACCGGTATCAGAAGCCGGAGGACTTCTTCCCGATGTTCGAGGCGTACAGCCGGTACGGCATCGACGCGACGATGGGGATCACTACGACAAAGCCTGTTTTCGCCGACGCGATAAAGTACGCGTCCGACAAGCTCGGCCGCGAAATCATACTCATCGACACGCCGATAATCAACGTCGACGACAGCGCGCAGGGGCGCGCCGAGGCCGCCGCGACGATAAAAACGTCCGCGCAAAACGGCGCGAAGTTCTGCCTCATCCATCATTCGAGCTGCGAGCAGCTCGTCAACAAGAACAAGCAGATTATCGCACGCCTTGAGGACTACACATATATGATACGCGAAAACGGCATGATACCGGGACTGTCGGCGCACATGCCGGAGATAATCGTGTACTGCGACAGGAACAACTACGACGTCGAGACGTACATACAGATATACAACGCGCTCGGCTTCCTGATGCAGGTCGAGGTGGAGAGCGTAGCGCGCACGATACACAGCGCTAAAAAGCCGGTCATGACGATAAAATCGATGGCGGCTGGCCGCTGCACGCCGTACGTGGGGCTTAACTTCGTCTGGAACACGCTGCGCGACTGCGACATGGTCACGCTCGGCGCGTCGTACCCGGCCGAGGTGCATGAGGACGTCGAGATATCGTTCGCGGCGCTCGAGCGCCGCTTCCCGGATCTCGAGGGGCGCCACAGCCCCGCGCCCGATCAGGCCGCGTTCGGTAATAAATAATAAAAATCCGCCCGCACGGAGGATTTTGTTTCCGTGCGGGCGGATTTATCTATATGCCGGCTTGTGTCTTAAATCAATACCACATCGCCTGGTAGAATACGCCGTTTATGTAGGAGAAGATGGCGTAAGGCATTACGACGAGCGAGAGGGTGCTCCATTCATCATAAGTGAGCGTTGCCTCGAGGGCGTCT
>DBRA01000042.1:9983-21675 GCA_002305445.1 Clostridiales bacterium UBA1380
AGCGTGTAGATATATCCGGTCCAGTTTGCGTCGCCGAAGTAGGACATGACGGCGGTCAAACTCGAGTTGGTCTGATGGAGCATGCCGTCCTCAAACACCCAGACGGAGGGATCGCCGGTATAGCTGCCGCCGGAGTAGGGGGCGAGGTCGTGGAGCATTTCGGCGCACTTCTCTTCGGTGGAGAAGTCATTCTCGTAAAGAACGGCGCCGCTGTAAAAATCAACGACCTTGATATTGTCGTAATAGGCTTCGGTGGACCAGGTGGAGAAGCCGCACATACCCTTGAAACCGTCGGTTACCTGGTTGCCGCCGATCTGGAAAATCTGCTCGCCGTCGATGAAGCCGGTGACGACGTCCGCCTTGACGTTGACGGAAACGGTATAAACCTGACCGTAGGTGGCTTTGAACGGAATCTTGTCGGTGGTGGTGCTGACGCCGTCTACAAAGGTCTCTACGGTGGCGACAGTGTTGTTCCAGCCGCCGCAATTGAAGACGGAGAAGTTCTTCTCGTCCTTGACGCAGAAGTAAACGCGGATACCTTCGATGCCTTCGATAGCCTGACCCTTGACGGTGATGTTGATGTTGCCCCAGTCCTCACCGCCGTATATCGCGGCGGCGTTGTTGGTGGCTGTGTCTGAGAAGGTAAGACCCTTGTCCGTGATCGCCCACATGTCGGTCTTGGAGGCGTCCCAGTTGCCGCCCATGTTCATGTATTTCCAGCCGTCAAGCTTGCCGTCGGAGAAGTCCGTCTCATACAGAACGTGCTTATCTTCGTTGTTGACGATCTTGACGTAGTTGTAAGCGCAGGCGGTCGAGTATACGCCGACGCCCATGGCTCCCGTGTACTTGTTGTCGGCGGATGGTTTGTAGACGTATTCGGTTTCCGCCGGCTCCGCCGGAGCCGCTGTCGTGGTGTCTTCGCCTGCCGCAGCCGTCGTATCGCCCGCTTCGCCGGCGGTTTCGGTACCGGCAGTTCCCGCGGATGTGTCGGGCGGAGTCGAAGCCTCGCTTCCGCACGCCGCGAAAGCTACCATTGAGAATAGCAGAGATGCGCAAAGTAGAATTGCCTGAATTCTGCGTTTCATAACAGTACTGCTCCTTTTATATGAAATTTTTTACGCGCTTAGGGAGAATAGGCTAATCGATAAAACCGTACTCTTTTTCGTAGAACTTAAGACGGTCGCTTAAAAACTCCTTGAGGTACTCCACCTCGTCGTCATATGTCACGGTGTCGAGCGGCACGTAGTGGTTTTTATCGTTGACGATGTAGTTCATCTCGGCGGAGTCCTTCACATATGCGGCGTATTCGTCGATTCTGCCGGGCAGCGACGCGAACAGTTCGCGAAGCCCGCCCTCGGTGTAGTATTTATCCGCCGCTTCCTTAAAGTCGCTGTGCTTGATCAGCGCGTCGAACCACTTGAACAGCCTTGCGTGCCATCCCTCCCGCTTGAGGTTGATGCCCGAGCCCCAGATGCCCAGCGTGTTGTCCATATCCCATATAGGCCCGGCGTACAGCTTCTGCTCGTCCATCACGTAGTACATGAAGCACGAGCCGATCATCGTGTCGTTGTTGCGCGACAGCTCCTGGATCCAGTAGTACTTGATCCACGAATCCATGTCGAGATACTTAGAGTAGCCGTTCGACGACTTGTCGTATATCTCCTCTTCGATTCCGTTAATTATCTCCTTGATTATCGCTACGCTTTCGAAGTCCTCGCGGTTGTGCAGCGTGAACGGCCTGCCGCGGTCCGTCACGAACGTGTACGTCTCGTTCATGTAGTAGTGGTCGATCTCGAGCAGGAAGTCGCGCGTCTCGTCGATGTCGACCCGCTGCGGATCCGCCTCGACTTTTTCGCACAGCGAATAGGAGCCGAGGTACTCGCCGTTCAGGAAGACGTCGACCGGCTCGATGTCAGGCGATCCGGCAAGTCCCATGTCGGCGGCAAGGTCGAAGAACAGCTGATCGCGAAGAAGCGATGCGTCCATGACGTTCGCAAGCAGTATCCACGTCTTGGCCGCGCCCATGCCGAGCAGGTCGAGCTTGTTCTCGCATTTGATCTGATACGGCTTCTTCTCCTGGTTCCACGTCCAGTTGCCGCGCCCCCGCATCTCGAGAGAGCAGGGGGACTCCGGCTTTTTATCGACGGATACGTATTTTGTCTGCCAGCCGCGTTCCGCCGCGAGCGAGTCCGTGACGACAAGCGTCATTTCTCCGTAGCACATCGCCGTATGGTCGGACGACGAGTTCATTTTGGAGATTTTCCCCTCGCTCTCGTCGATCTGTATGCAGAGCGACGGTATGCCCGACTGCATCGCGGTGACGTCGAAGGTTTTATCGCCTACGGCGCACTGCACGCTGCCGCTTGAAAAATCGGAGGTGTAAGGACCTGTCGTCGTGCCGGAATCATGGACTGCGTAATACGTCACCGACGAGAGATCGGCGGTGCATGGCATGAAAAGGTATAAAGTCTTATGCTTCGTGTCTTTATAGCTTTGTATGTCATACGGTATGTTGTTGGCCGAGGCGTCTGCGGTCAGCCGCTTGACGCCGCCGTATTTTTTGCAGGCGTCCATAAGCGTCCCGTCAAATTTCACCGGCGGGCTGCCTGTGACCGGTTCCGCTGCTTCGGCAGACGGGTTCTTCAGCGAGAACTCCGCCGCCCATGCCGGAGCGTCGCCGTAGTTATAAGTCGTCTCGGTATCGCCGCTGTCGGGCTGCGCCTGCGCGTCATAACCGGCGGCGCAGGCCGACAGCGAAACGGTTGCAGCCGCCGTCACCGCGGCCGCGATGACCGCGAGCAATGGCAGACTACGGAACATTAGTCCATTTCCTCGAACTTCTCAATAAGCTTCGTGAGAGCCTTATCCGCCGCCTTCTCGCTCTTAGCGAGATATGACGACAGCTCGCTCGTTCCGATGACGCAGTCGTTTATGATGTTGTTGAAGGTGAGCTGATAATTGTACGCGAAACCGATTGTGCGCGTGTCGGCGATGAGCTGAAGCATTTCGGCGTCGTCCGGCGCGTCGGCGGTCCGGCTCTTGAGCGCGACTTCGAAGTACGCGGGCAGTACATGGTTGTAGTTATAGCAGCTCATGGCCTCGCAGATTGTGCCGATGATGTCGACCTGTTCTTCCGATACGGTTATCGGTACGGCCCACGGCACGTCTGTGCAGCAGTTTATGTACGTTTCCTGATTCTCGTCGAGCTTCGGCGTAGGCAGGAAGCCGTAAACGACGTCACTCGTGCGGTATGTGTCGTACGCATCGCCAAGCTGCGTGTAGGCGAAAAGTGCGCGCCCCGTCTTGAAAATGTCCACAGCAAAATCGCCGTCGCTTATATATTCTTCGGAGGTTTTATAAAGCCATCTCAGCTTTTCCACCATCGTGGAAAGTCTATCCTGGTTGATGTTAAGCGATGGGTAGCCGTTAGAGTCTTTGGTGTAGACGCTGCAGTCGAGCGCTTCCTGCAGGCAGTATGCCGTCTGGCCGCCCGTTGCGAAGCCGTATTTATCCTTCGTGTTCATCTTGCCGTTGCCGTCGAGGTCCTCGGACGTGCCGGTTACGAGCTTGTTCAGCATGTCGAGCGTCCATGTGCCGTCGCGCACGGCGTTATACGGAATCTCGACGCCGACGCTGTCCGCATACTCCTTGTTGACGCATATGGCGCGCGTCCAGTGCAGGCCGCAGTACGACATGTAGTTTGACGCCGCGAACATTTTGCCGCACAGCGTCATGTTTTCGACCGCCATTTCCGGCCACCACGGCTTCGTGAAGTCGAACTGCTTGATGTTTTTCAGGTTGTAAAGGAAGCCGTTTTTCCCTAATCCGATTGTAATCGTGTCGTGGCCGATCTGGATATCAAAGGCGTCGTCGCCGCCGTTGACGGCGTTTTTAACTGCTGTTTCTAGAGCAGAGTTATCGCCGGCACTGCTGTATGTTATACTGATGTTGAAGCGGTCCTCGAGGTAAATGCGCGAGTAATAAAGCTCGTCGTTGACGGGGTCGCCCGTCAATTCATCGTATGTGATATGTACGGCGAGGTCGCGGCCGTAAAAGTTGCTGCAGAGAATCCGGAAGTTGTACCCGTTGAAGTCGGTGTTCGGCAATCCGTCTGTCAGCATTGTTCTTTCTTCGATGGTATCGCTTACATCCGACGATGCGTCCGATACCGCTACGGTGGTGTCGGCGGGCTCCGCGCTGTCAGCGCAGGCTGCGGCCGGTGCGATCAGTATCACGCACAACAGGCCGCACAATAATCTCGCAAGCTTTTTGGCAGACATAACACACTCCTTCGTCCGGGGTGAGCGCCGCACAAATCTGCCGCGGCGGCATATCCCGGCTGCGTTTACAGATTAGCACTATCTTGAATTATAACAAAATTTATGCTAAAATACATGCAATAACAGAACTAAATATGGACAAAAATTGCATATTATTTTAAGAAACGGTGTTTAAAAATGAAATTATACGAAGAACAGCCCGCTTCTTTTCGTGTTGTCGAGCAAACAAGCTACAATTTTCAGCTTCATTTCCATGAACATATAGAAATAATATGCGTCCGCTCCGGAAAGGCAGGCGTTCAGATAGGCAACGAGCGCAGGGTACTGTCCGCGGGCGATTATTCCGTGGCGTTCCCGAATGTGATACACGCACTGTTCGTGCCGCAGGACGCAGAGCCGGGAATGATAACGGTCATAGTCATATCGCCGGCGCTGTCCGGCTCGTACCGCAGGGTTCTTACGGAAACGACGCCGGCGAACCCGTTCATAACGGCCGATATTGCCGATCCGGATCTGCTCTACGCCGTCAACGGGATCGTGCGCGCCAAGCGCGACGGCCCGCATCCGGCGCCGGACGCAGGCGCCGCCGCCGAACCCGGCAGCCATAACGGCGGCTCCGCCGGCGATACAGCCGATGAGGGCGGCGCGGCCGGCGACGAAGAAGCGGCAGGCGTATACCTGCGGCTGTTTTTGATGCGCGCGCTGCGCGTCATGCCGGTCGTTCCGCTGAAGGAGCGCATCCAGTCGGACCTGACGCACCGTCTGCTGATTTACCTGCAGAAAAACTACATGGAGTCGATCAGCCTCGAATCGCTCGCGAAGGCGCTGCACGTGTCGAAATACCAGATCTCCCGCGTTATGTCGTCGCAGCTAAATACGTCGCTGCCGGTTTACCTAAACGAAATACGCCTCGCGTATTCGATGGAACTGCTTATGACGACGGACTACCTCGTGTCCGACATATCGGAGCGCTGCGGTTTCAAAAGCGAGCGCACATTCCACCGCGCGTTCCGCGCTCATTTCGGCATAGAGCCGCGCAAGGTGCGCCAGAACAGGTGCGCAAACAACCCGCCGGCAGCTCACGCGTCGGGCGCCGCGAACGACTGCTCCGACGGCGTCGCTAAACCGTCCGACACCTGCGGCGAGGTGTCTCCGTGTTCTTAATAAATTTTTTCTTGACAACAGCCCCGGCTTGTGGTATATTATTAAGGCGCGCTGATGAGTGCCGTGCGCGGATTTCGGCGCGTCCGTGCTAGTGTGGCTCAGTGGTAGAGCAGTTGATTCGTAATCAACAGGTCGTGGGTTCAATCCCCACCACTAGCTTTTTCTTCCCGCAGACTTAATGAAAAGTCTGCGGGATTTTTATTGCCGGCGCAGCTGACTTGTAAACTGTATTTTTGCTTTTAACCGAATCAGGCTTAATTTTGAAAACGCGCGTCGTCGATAAATTTTATACGGCGAAATTGCTTTACAACGGCTCTCAAAAATCCCCGCCGCAGCGCGCAATATTAAATCGGCTCCGTATATTATAATTATGTACGCGGCGGTGCAATATGCAACGTCATTGCGAGAAACCGATTAATAATATAATAGGATACGGGCTGCGCCCGTCGCCCGCTCCGCGATAGGATTGCGGCATGCAGATTGACATAAATCAATAATGTTTGACAAAAGCCTTGTGCATCAAGGCTTTTTTGTATTATAATGGGAGCATGGCGATAAAAACTGAAATTATCGTTTATAAACAAGCCCGAAAGCATCATTTTATAATCAAGCAGTCATGTGCCGGATGTTTATTAGTATCCGCAATCATATATTTATGGAAGGTTACATAGTGTTTATTTCATATCGGTCGGTGACATTCCGCAATGAACGGACATAAATTGATGAGTCCGCGCGGGATTTCCGTCGCGGCTTTTTCGTTTTCATTTGCGTATCTGCTCTCTTTTCTTTTTGAGGGGCAGGTGCTGTACAGCCTGCTGGATATGCACGGAACGGATTCCGGCTTTTACATACTTGCCTCCATTATAGCGCATTTCGCGGGGCTTCTCACCTGCGGGCTGTTCGTAAGGTCACAGTCGGCTGCCAGAAACATGATGCTCGGCGGCATGGGCGCATGCTTGGCCGCTGCCGTTCCTTTCTTTTTTGCTCCTTCCGTCCTGTGGGCTGTCGGACTGATTGTCAGCGGATACTTCAGCGGCTGCGCGGTGGCGTCATGGGGATTCTTTCTCGGTGCCTTTACGCCGAAGAACGAACGCATCAAATCCTGTGCCGACGTTCTGATTTACTCAAACCTGCTGATGATCGCCGTCAACATGGTCGCCATGAACCGCTCGCCGTATATAGGTCTCGCCCTCGCCATGCTTTGCCTTGTCATCGGCAGCGTCTTCATTCTGATGCTGCCCGCGGAGAAAGAAAACAGGCAGGATAAAACAATAAAAAGCGGTACGCGCGGCGGTATTAAAAACCCGCTATGGTTGCTGTGCCTTTTTGTCTTTATCATCACAATCAACTCCGGGCTGATGTATCAGGTCATCAACCCCGCTTTCGAGCATTTGACGGGTCTTGTGAGCTGGTACTGGGCCATACCGTATATAGTTGCGCTTGTTATCATGCGCNNCAACCTGCCGATGAATGCAAAGCGCTCCAATATCCTGTATATCGGAATGGCGATGATCATTGGAGCGTTTATCAGCTTCATGCTGCTGGGGAGAGGGGTTTCGGATTATCTGATTGTCGATACGCTGATGCTCGGCGCCTGCGGTATTTTCGACCTGTTCTGGTGGAGCATCCTCGGTGAAATGCTCGATTACAGCGACAATCCGGCAATAACCTTCGGCATCGGGCTTTCCGCCAATGTGTCCGGCGTTCTTTGCGGCGGCGTGCTCGGAATGGGCGTGACATCCGTCGGGCTTCCCGGCGCGGAGATTGCGGTGATAGCTCTCACCGTGGTCTGCGTTACGCTGGTCATACTGCCGCCGCTGAACCGTCAGCTTGTTCTGCTGCTTAAAAATCATGCCTATCTCGCCGCCTACAACAACATGAGCCGGTCGCAGCGGACGGATATTGTCAACCGGGTCAAAACTCTCGATCCGCTGACCGCACGGGAGCAGGAGGTTCTCCAGCTGATCCTCGCCGGCAGGTCCAACCGCGATATCGCGGAAGAGCTGTTCATAAGCGAAAACACAGTTAAAACACACGCGAGAAGCATTTTTTCAAAATACGACGTTTCAAGCCGCGCGGAGCTTATCAGCACCCTGCTGAAGAACCAGACCGGCGGTCAATGACAAAAACCGCATAAATACAGGGCTTAACCGCCCCTCATACTAAAGTATGAGGGGCTTTTTTCTGTAATATCATCCGTTCGGTCGACGATTTTCGACGTATTCTGCCTTAAAATTTATCCCGTAGGAGGTGTTGTGCATATGCAGTCGATCCGCAAACGGCGCAACGGTTACGCCGCAATGTTCGCAGCCGGTATCTGTCTCGCAGCGCTGCTCGGCGCGACGATCATGTTCGAGGCTGTTTATATCTTCGGAGCCGTCAGCCTGATCGCACTCCATCTCTTGATAAGGCAGATGCGTCTGCTGTATGACGCAACGCTCATCCGGGACAACCGCATCATAGCGGTGCCTTCCGCTCTCGTATCCGCGCCGGACAGCCGGATGAAAAAAGAAGCCGAGGAAACGGTTGTATCAACCTTCGGCATCTTAATCGGCAGCGAAATATACCGCTGGGGGCTCGACGGCGTACACGGCGTGCGGCTGCACGCCGTTCAAATCGATAAAGACCGTATGTACCTGACCTTCGGCGACGCCGCCGAAATCATGCGTGTAGAGCTGCTGCACGGAATGACTCAGAAGCAGGCGGTGCTGGACGCCGCGCAAAAGCTGTTTTATGAAACAGGCGTACGCGCGGATATAACCGGATGATAAATTAAAAAAGGAACACGATGAAAAGCGTTTCCGCATCTATGATTGGCAGCCGGCGGATTGACGGTTCGCGGTTGATTTAATATAAAGGTTTGTTGCGAACGCAAACGTCGTCAAGCACGCCGAACGCAATGAATAGGACTCAAACAATCGAAGCAAGGAGTGATACGTATATGTTTTGCCCAGACTGCGGAAAAAAGCTGCCGGACGGCGCGATTTTCTGTTCGACCTGCGGCGCGAAAATGCAATCAAACACCTCCGCCGTATGTGAAAACTGCGGCAGGGAGCTTCATAAAGGCGCGCGCTTCTGCGCCAAATGCGGAGCGGCGGTTGTCGACGCGCCCGCGAAAACAGCACAGCCGACACCCGTGCCGCAGCCGCAGACAATAACGGAAGCGCGGCAGTTTAAACAAGCTCCGCCGGCAGCGGCGCTTAAAAACACCGCGACGCCGAATAATCCCGCCGCACAAAAAAGTACCGCATCACCGAAAAGAAGCGGCGGGCGCAAAACGCTGAGCATCGCGCTTGCCGTTCTGCTCGTCATGCAGGCTGCGGCCGCGGTCATTCTCTTCGGATGGCCGGGCGTTTTGGCAAAAGGCAAAGATGACGGCATAATCACCGGACTGTCGGCAATCAAGCCCGCTTCGGCTGATTATAAGGCGGAGCCGGAAAAGATGAACGTCAGTTACGATGATCACCGCGCGGAATTCGACAGCGGCGTAATCGTGGATTTCGGTATCGGCAATCTCGAAAAAGAAGAAGAGCTGAGCGTAAAATCTCTGGGCGTAAAAACGGACGGCGAATACGAAGCCCGGCTGTACGATTTTGATCTGGGCAAGACCGACCGCTTCCCGAAGCTTGTCGAAATCACGGTGCAATACGACGCCTCGTGGGGCGACGATGTGTTTGTGCAGTATTACAACGAGAAGACGCGCAGTTGGGAAATAATGTGGTCGGAGGTAAACGGACCCGGCAGCGTCACATTCTGGACAGAACATTTCTCGACCTTCGGTATCTTCAAAGATTACGTTGAAAATGGCGGCGGCAGCGACGGGCCCGTGTACGTTCTGCGCGACGGCACCCCGACAATGATGTCGAAATGCAGCCTTAACGTCGGAGCGCTTGCCAGGCAGATGCGCGAAAGCAACGTTAGCGTGCAGTCGCTCAAAGGCGGAACCGCCGATACATACGGCACGGAATCGATGTTGAGCATCATCAATAACACCGGCACATTCGGCAGCTATATGCTTTCCGCCTCCGATTTTATCGGCGAAGCCGCCGGCGGATACGCGAAATTCGGCGCTCTTTCGGATGCTATCGGCAAAGCGGGAAATGTTATGACCGTGGGCAAAATTCTGCTTCAGGCGCAGAGAACCGGCAACATCGTTAAAACGCTTAAGGACAACGGGAACGATATCGCGCAGATGATTCTATCGGGCGCGGGCGCGGCCATAGGCGGCACTGCGGCGACGGTGTTCGGTGCGGCGGCGCTTTGCCTTTACGTTTACGGAACGACGTCGAGCATAAAGGATTCGGTGGATTTGATGGGCTACGAGGATACGACCGAGTACGCCTACCGCCTGTTTACAAATAATTACGTCACATACATTATGAAAGACGGGCGCTGCTCGTTCAAATACGCCAAAACCGAGATGCAGCGGCAGAATTTGACGTGGCAGGCCACAGAAGTGCAGCTTTACACCGACAGCCGCGGCGAAGGCAAGTGGATGACGGTGTTCGACTATCTGTTCAAGAAATATAAAGACAAGCCCGAAATGTTCGTGCCGGCAATAAACACTCTGATAGACGATTACTGCACTGTTTTCTGGCGTATTCAGGATTCGGGGAACAAGGCGTTTAAGATGTTTCTTGAAAATTCGAGAGCAGGAGCGCTTTCGTTCAACACGCTCGCCGATGTGTATCAAACGCCGAGCAAAACGGAGCAGGATATGTACACCGCGCGCTTCAAGGCCGAGGTAAAGGCGTGGCTTAAGCCGATTGTGGACGAATACGCGAAAAAAGCGTATATTCAAACGCTTAATCTTGCGCTGCAGAACGCGCTGGCGCTGGAGCAGGAGCTGAACGAGACCATCTCCTTTACGATGGTCGACGAGAAGCACAAAAATTTTTCCGATTCCCCGTATGCCGCGTACTCGATCGGAATCCGCCAGTACAAGTACAGCAAGGATTGGTGGACGTTCAACGAAGCGAATAAGTACACGATCAGCTGCACCAGATTCATGTTTCTAAGCGTCGGCATGCCGAAGTATGTCGATATCCGCAAGAGCGGCGACGAAATTGAAACGATCACGATGCGCATAACCGACCCGCGCACGTACATCACGCTTGAAAGCGGCGATTTTCCTTCGTTTGACGAGCTGACCGGCCTTTATGAAAACGGCACGGTCACATTGTCCGACGTTGAGGTATCCGACTGGCTTTACGGTTTTCTTGAAAAAATCGGCGCAGAGGTGACGCCCGGTGACGGCGTGGGAACAGCAAAGGACGTTCCGTTCCGCATCGGCAGTACTGATAAAAACAAGGGCACGATCGAATCGGAGGAATTTACCGGAACGGCGGAATATGACCCCGACAGCGGCAAAATGCGCGTAAAGATCAGAGACACGGAGGGAAACACAATGAAAGGAGAGCTGGCGTGCACGTATAATTCAAATAAAACCGGAGTTGCCGTATCGGGCGAGTTATCGGGGTCTGCGTCTTTGATCGCCAGCTTCTCGCTGGCTCTGAAGGGCTCGAAAAACCTGTCCGCAAATTGAATCCGATGCCTTGCACAGCAAAAGGAAGCCTGCGAAATACCATTAAAAAGGAAACACATATGCTAAGCAGACCGAGACGGATCTTTCTGCGGATCATATCCGCGCTGATGCTGCTCGCCGCAGTGCCCATGTTTTTCTTGTGCTGGAGCCTCATCAACGGCGCGGCGCTTGACAAAGACTTTGCCTATGCCGGAGCCGGATGCTTCGCGGCCGGAATAGTCTACATATTTTCCGTGCCGACAGCCGTCGCGGGGCTTGTCTTTGCCGGGCACCGGCATCATGTGTGCAGGGTGATCGGCTATATCCAGCTTGCGGCGGCAGCGCTGCTTGTCGTTCCGCTCGGCGCCTACATCGTGCTCACGCTGCCGCCGCTTATCTTGCTGACCGTTTTGTATATGTTCGGCGCGGGCTGGCGCGAAAAACAGTGAAGCAGACAGTATCGGAGAGATCATTGAGATGACAAAGAAAAATAACGGCAAGAAAACCCCTCTGCCTATCCTCATCATTGTCAGCGCCGTGCTGTTGTATGCCATATATGCAAGCCTCTCGACGCTGGCGCTGGCAATATGGGGGAAGAGCGTCATGGGTACGGTGGATTACTATTCGTCGCGGCTGGAGAATACGCGTGCGGAGCAGGGCCGCTCCCGCACTGTCTTCAAGGGCTATCTGTTTACGGTAAACGGCAGGGAGTATCGCGGCTATG
>DBRA01000042.1:21772-22471 GCA_002305445.1 Clostridiales bacterium UBA1380
CTGTGTGCTTTTGTTTCTGCTTGTTATACGCACAGACACAGGCGGGAAAAAGAAAAAGGCGGCGAGGAAACCCGCCGCGCCTAAAAAAATCGAAACAAGGAGTGATACGGATATGTTTTGTCCCGACTGCGGAAACAAGCTGCCGGACGGCGCGATCTTCTGTTCGGGCTGCGGCGCGAAAATGCAGACAAGCGCTCCCGGCGTGTGTACAAGCTGCGGAAACAAGCTGCCGGAGAGTGGGACATTCTGTTCAAGCTGCGGCGTGAAAATGCAGACGAGCGCGCCCGGGATGTGTAAAAATTGCGGAAACAAGCTGCCGGAGGACGCCGACTTCTGCATTAACTGCGGCAGGGCGGTTAATACAAAACCCCCGGAACCGGCGGTTTCGGCGCAGGCTGCATCTCCCGCTCCCCCGCAGAACAGCGCGGGGCTGATCGGTTTTTCCGACAGGTGTAACGACCCCGAGATACTGGCCGTCGCGCGGGAAAACAAGAGATTCGCCGTCGGCTGTATGTGGATACTGGTTTTCGTGCCGCTCATCGGCTTTCCCGTCGCAGGGCTTCTGATGGACGATTTTCCGTTCGGCGAATCTGTCGTCATCGGCATCGGACTCGCTCTTATAATGCTGGTCGTCAATCTTATAGCGCTGCGAAGCAGAAGGCAGCCCGTGTGGGAGGGCGTGGTCGTCAACAAATACCG
>DBRA01000042.1:22489-22696 GCA_002305445.1 Clostridiales bacterium UBA1380
TACCACGGTCATCACCACCGACGCGGGCAGGAAAAAGACAATCGTCGAAAGGGACAGCAGGCGGTTTATGTACGACTACCTCTCCGTCGGCGACAGGGTGAGGTATCACCCGAAATTCGGCACATACGAAAAGTACGATAAATCTAAGGACCGCATCATCTATTGCAACGTCTGCACCAAAATGAACCCCATACAGAACGACCGCTG
>DBRA01000004.1:0-17451 GCA_002305445.1 Clostridiales bacterium UBA1380
AACCGCTGACCTTCCGCTTAGGAGGCGGACGCTCTATCCTGCTGAGCTACCAGGGCATGATATATTTCGTTGTTCGGGCGTTTTTCGCATTTTCTAACAATGATGTAATTTTCATACGTACGGCTATTTATTATAACACCCGCGCTGAGTTTTGGCAAGTGTTTTTTACCGCGCATAAGGCGGCGGAACCTGCGGTTATATATGCCGTTTCGCAAGGATATTGACATCGGCAGGTCTTGGGAGTATAATAACTTCAATGCGCAAACGCAATTATTTTGACATTTACATGTGACGAGGTGCTTTTACAACATGTCGGAAGAAAAGGTAAAACACGGCGGTATAAGCGTTGAGACAGAACATATTTTTCCAATAATAAAAAAGTGGCTTTATTCCGAAAAAGAGATTTTCATCCGCGAAATCATATCTAACGCGTGCGACGCGGTTACGAAGATGAAGCGCCTGACGTCTCTCGGACAGGCGAACGCGGAAGATGATTATAAGATCACGGTTACGCTCGATAAGACGGCGAAAACCATAACGGTATCCGACAACGGTATCGGTATGAACGAAGCCGAGCTCGAGAAATATATCTGCCAGATGGCGCTGTCGGGCGCGCTCGACTTCATAAAGAAATACGAAGGCGAGTCCGAGGGCGCAGGCTCCGGCATCATCGGCCACTTCGGTCTCGGTTTCTACAGCTCGTTCATGGTCAGCGAAACCGTCGACATCGTAACGAAGTCGTTCGACGGCTCACCCGCCGTCAAGTGGGTCTGCAACGACGCCGGCGAATACGAAATCTCAGAAGGCGACCGCGACGAACGCGGTACCGACATCGTCATGCACATATCTTCGGAGGGCGATGAGTTCCTCGACGCCGCTAAGCTGCGCGCCGCAGTCGAAAAATACTGCGCCTTCATGCCGGTCGAGATTTACTTCGAAGAAGCGAAGGACGAGGACGAAGAGAAGGCGGACGATAAACCGGAAGAAAAAGAAAAGAAGCCGATTAACGACACCCATCCACTCTGGCTGAAGAACCCGTCGGAATGCACCGACGACGAGTACAAGGACTTCTACCGCAAGGTTTTCAGCGACTGGCGCGATCCGCTGTTCTATATCCACTTAAACGCCGATTATCCGCTCAATTTCAAGGGAATCTTATATTTCCCGCGCATAGTTAACGAGTACGATTCGCTTGAGGGGCAGGTCAAGCTCTACTACAACCAGGTTTTCGTCGCCGATAACATTAAGGAAGTCATACCCGAATTCCTGCTGATGCTCAAAGGCGTGCTCGACTGCCCGGAGCTGCCGCTCAACGTCTCCCGCTCGTATCTGCAGAATAACGGCTACGTTGCGAAGATATCTGCGCACATTATCAAAAAAGTCTCGGACAAGCTCAACTCCATGTTTACGAGCGAGCGCGAGAAATACGAAAAGCAGTGGCGCGACCTCAAAACCTTCGTCGAATACGGCTGCCTGCGCGACCGTAAGTTCTTCGACCGCGTCAAGAACAGCGTGCTGTACGAAACGACGGACGGCTCGTTCGCGACACTCGACGAGTACCTCGAAGCCGCCAAGGAAACAAACGAAAACACCGTTTACTACGCCGCGGACAAAGTCGCGCAGGCGCAGTACATCAATATGTTCACGTCGGCCGGCATAAAGGTCGCGCTGCTCGACCGCCTGATAGACACGCAGTTCATACAGATTGTCGAGGCCGACAGAAGCGGCATCAAGTTCGTGCGCGTCGACGCCGACGTAGCGGGTGCGCTCAAGGCCGACGGCGAAGCGACCGAAAACGCGGCGCTCGCCGACCTCTATAAGGCCGCGTCCGGCAACGACAAGCTGACAGTCAAGTTCGAGCGGCTGAAAGACGCGGGCGTCCCCGCCGTGCTCAACATATCGGAACAGAGCCGCCGCATAGACGACATGATGAAAATGTACGCGATGACGGGCGATACGAACGGCGCGGGTGCATTTTCGACGGAGGCGACGCTGATCGTCAACACGTCGAGCCCGCTGACCGAGAAGCTCGCGACGCTCTGCGGCGGCACAGAAGACGACAAGGCCAAGGCCGCCCGCATATCGAAGGAGATATGGACGCTCTGTCTGCTGAGCCACCGCCGTCTGACTGCCGACGAGTTGAAGGAGTTCCTGGCGGACAGCTACGGGCTGCTTGAGGCGCTGTGAACGGCGCGCTGACCGTCATCCGCGACAATCTCGCCGCGCTCGCCGACAGACGGCGCGCGCTTGACGACATAACGGCCGGCCAGCTCGGCGAAGCGGCCGCGCTTATCGCATCGGATGCGCTCGCCGAGAGCCGGGGGGACAAAACGGCGGCTCTGCTCTCACTTCTCACCGGCGATACGCTGTACCGGTCGGTGCAACTTGCGTTCGGCGACGAGCTACGCTCGAGAGCAGACTACGACATGACGGCGCTTTTGTGCCGCTTCGTAGCGGAAAAGGTCGGCGGCGATATATCTGACGCGCTCGATATATCGTCCGGGCGGTGCCGGACGGTGCTGCGGCCGGCGGGAGCCGGTCCGGCGGAGGCGGCCGAACGGTTTGCCGCCGCCGAAAACGGCGCGCGCGCGAGGGAGGTCGACAGCTACGCCGCATCGTGCGACGAAGCCGCATCAAACGGCGAAGCAGCGGCCGTTCTGCCGATCGTCAGCTCATCCGACGGTCTTTTAAACCAGTTTTACCGCCTTGCCGACAGGTACGATCTGAAGATAGCGCTTATCACCGACGTACTGCATGCGGACGGCGGCGAAGGCACGCGCTTCGCGCTTATGACGCGGACGCTGCGCCGGACGGAAAGCGACAATTTCGCGGAGCTTGCGATAACGCCGCCGGAGGATACGGACGCCGCCGCGCTTTTTGCCGGCGCGGCTCTCGCCGGTGCGCGCGCGCAGCGCATCACGGCGTCGCCGTCGGTGCGCGGCGTAGGTTCGCAGTACAACATCTGCTTTCTCGCGCCGTCGTCGGCGCACGAAGCGCTGATGCTCTACTTCACAGCTCTCGGCTGCGACTGTTCTCTCTGGGGTTTTTACAGCATCGTATAGCCTGCCGCTATATGATCCGGATATTTTATTTTAATTATGAAGGACAATAAATAAATGAACGACTATATGACCGAATACGAACGCTGGCTCGCGTCCGACGCGCTGTCGGACGCAGAAAAATCGGAGCTTAAAGCGCTGCGCGGCAGCGACGATGAACTGAAATCGCGCTTCTCGGGCGCTCTCGGCTTCGGCACCGGCGGGCTTCGGGCCGAAATGTCTATCGGTTCCGCGCGCATGAACGTATACACCGTCGCGCGCGCGTCGGCGGGGCTTGCCGACTATATCAAGGCGCACGGCAGGGAGAAGGACGGCGTCGTTATAGCGTACGACAGCCGCATAAATTCGCGGCTCTTCGCGGAGACGACGGCCGCGGTACTCGCGGGAGAAGGCGTCAAGGTCTACTTCTTCGAGGATATCCGCCCGACGCCGGTGCTTTCGTATTCGGTGCGCAGGCTCAAATGCGCCGCAGGCGTCAACATAACTGCATCGCACAACCCCAAGGAGTACAACGGCTACAAGGTCTACTGGGACGACGGCGCGCAGCTTTCGCTCGAGCAGGCGGACGAGGTCAGCGCGGCCATCAACCGACGCCCCGTTCCGGTGAAATACCCGCTCACCTTTGAAAAAGCGTTATCGTCCGGACTGATCATCGAGGTCGGCGCGGACATAGACGAGCCGTACATAGACTGCGTGCTCGCGCAGGCGGTCGACAAGAACGCTATCCCGTCCGCCGCGGACGCGCTCGACGTCGTCTACACGCCGCTTCACGGCACGGGACGGCTGCTCGTGCCGGAGGTTCTGCGCCGCACCGGCCTCAAGAAGCTGCATACGGTGTCGGAGCAGATGGTGCCGGACGGCACGTTCCCGACCGTCAAGAGCCCGAACCCGGAGAACGCGCCCGCGTTCACGCTCGGAATCAAGCTCGCAGAGGAAAAAGGCGCGGATCTCGTCGTTGCGACGGACCCGGACGCGGATCGCGTCGGAATCGCCGCGCGCGACAAATCGGGTGAGTTCCGCCTGCTCACGGGCAATCAGACGGGCGCGATCCTTCTCGACTATATCCTCACCGCGTATGAAAAGACGAACACGATGCCGAAAGACGGCTACGTCGTCAAGACAATCGTGACGAGCGAGTTCGCATCGAAAATATGCGCGTCTCACAGCGTGCCGATTTACAGCGTGCTTACGGGCTTCAAGTTCATCGGCGAGGTGATAAAGAAGCACGAGGAGGCCGGGCACGGCACATTCCTGTTCGGCTTCGAGGAGAGCTACGGCTACCTCAAGGGAACATACGCGCGAGACAAGGACAGCGTCGTCGCGACGCTTCTAATCTGCGAGGCGGCATCGTACTACCGCATGCGCGGGATGACACTGTGCGACGCGCTCGACGAGCTGTACGAAAAATACGGCTACTTCCGCGAGGAGGTCGCAAACATCGCGATCACGGGCGCCGGAAACATGGAGCGCATGGCTGCGCTTATGAACTCGCTCCGCGCGACGCCGCCCGCGGAAATCGCGGGAAGCCCCGTCGTCGCCGTGCGCGACTACCTGTACGACACGATCACCGATACGGCGACAGGCGCCGTCAAGCCGACCGGGCTTCCGCGCTCCGACGTGCTGTATTACGAAACGCTTTGCGGCGACGTCACGGTCGTTCGTCCGTCCGGCACGGAGCCGAAGGTCAAGCTGTACTTCCTCTGCTCCGGCAAAACGGCGGCCGAAGCCGCCGCCCGGGCATCCGCGACTCATGAATTCGCTGAATCATACGTTCGTGCGCTGATCAAATAAATAACGGCGATAACGGAGAACCGATATGAGCATCCGCGATTATCTATATGTGAGCGATAACCACAGGCGGTTTTATAACGAGCTTCCGCTCTACACGGGCATAGATTTTTACGATATCGAGGGCGGGCGTCTGCCGGCATGGATAAAAGGCGACCGCCTCAGGGGCGACGTGATACAGCACACGGAGCTGCACTGTCACGGCGACATTGAGCTGCTGCGCATTATCGAGGGAACTGCGTCAGTCAGGATCAACAGAGAAACAATCGAGGTTAAGAAGGATGATATAATAGTCGTAAACCCGTACGACATGCATTCGATCGAAATATCCGCCCGCCAGCCGAGATTTTCGTGTCAGCTCATAATCTTCGACCCCGAGATTATAAACGACTCCCGTTTCCCCGACAGGTCAGGTTCGATAGAGCTGCTCGAAACCGAGATGTTAAAGTATTCAAACGTCATAACGAATGACATGCCCGAGTACGATAAGCTCGTTTCGCTCATGAACAGCCTGACATCGGCCTATGAATCGCATGCCGTGAGTACGGAACTGAAAGGGTATCTGTATCTGATTTATGCGCAGCTTCTGTACCTGAACGGCGCCGGTGAGACCGGCAGAGCGACGCACATACCGGAAAGAAACGAATTTACCGAAAAAGTTTTCGCATACATAAAGTCGAACTACGCGGAGCAGATATCGACCGAGGACGCAGCCGAGGCCATGTCGTACAATAAGAGCTACTTCTGCCGCCTGTTCCGCAAATACTTCGACCGCTCGTTTACGGAATACCTCAACATCTACCGCATCTACATGGCGAAATCGATACTCATATCGGATCATAACGCGAAGATCGCGCAGCTTTCCGGCTCCGTCGGCTTCTCGACGCCCGGCTTCTTCTCGCAGATATTTAAAAAATACACCGGCGTGCTGCCGTCGTCGTTTCTTAAGAACATAAACGACGGCGAGATAGGCCGCGTCGGCAACATCAATTGATATGCATAAGCATTACAAGCTTAAAATGAAAAATGCCCGCCGGAGGACGCAGAATCCTTCCGGCGGGCTTATTGCTTTGCGTAAAAACAGCTACTTCCCCGTATATGTGCGCAGTATTCCCTCCGCGATCTCGCGCCGCGTCACGCAGCGGTCCATCGCCTGCTTTTCGATATATCTGTGAGCGTCGGCCTCCGTCATCTTGCACGATTCGATCAGCGCCCATTTCGCGCGGTTGACGATTCGGATCTCCGCCATCTTGTCTTCGAGCGACACCGTTTTCTTTTGAAGGCTGCGGAGCCGCTCGCAAATCGCCTTCATCCAGTCGAACGACTGATTGAGCAGCGCCGCCGACATCGGCTTCCGCAGCGTCAGCACACCGCTGCCCGCGACTTTGTAGAAAATCTCGTCATAGACTTCAGTTTTTACAATCAAGAGTGCGACGGACGTTTTGCCGAGGCAGACGTCGATGGCGAGCTTTATGCCTGAATCGTCGGGAAGCGGCGAGTTGATGATGACAAAGTCAAACGTCCTCTCCGTCAAGGTGCGCTGTGCTTCACCTATGCTTCCGACCGTGCACACCGGCGTGAAATCGGATTCGGGCAGCATCTCGCGCATTGTGCTGTTGAATTTATCGGAAGACGAGACAAGCAAGACGCTGTAAACATGCTCCTTCAGGCTCACGCGCGGTACTCCCTTCGCGATAGAATAAGGACGGCTATTTTGTGTAGTGCGCGATTATCGCCTCGGACAGATGCGCTTTAATGAATTCGCTGTTCCTTGCCGCTTCCTTCGCCATAACCAAAGTCGACGGCAGCTGACGCAGGCGCGACAGAACATCTTCCGATGCCGTATACAGGTTTATGTCGGCGGCAGGCGGCAGCTTGAGGTCGTTTCTTATGCCGTATAGCCCGGCGTGTATCATAAGCGCGTACGCGATGTACGGGTTTGTGCACGGGTCTGGAGAGCGGAGCTCGGCGCGCCTGAAGTCACCGGACGCCGCCGGTATGCGGACAAGCTGCGAACGGTTCTCCGCCGACCACGAGATGTACCGCGGCGCTTTATTATAGCCGAAGCGCCAGTACGAATCCTCGCGCGGGTTCAGAAACGCGGTCATGTCCGGTATTTTTTCGAGAAGTCCGGCGATCGCGGAGTAAAGCGCGGCGTCGCTGTCGGCGCATTTGACCGAAAAGTTGATGTGCATGCCGTTGCCGGGCTGATTTTCAAGCGGCTTCGGCGAGAAATCGGCCACGAGCCCGTTCCTGTTCGCCACAGTCTTGACGACCGCTGCGAACGTTATCGCGTTATCGGCGGCGGTGAGCGGGTCGGAATAGCGGAAATCGATCTCGTTCTGGCCGGGCCCGCCCTCGTGATGCGAGCTCTCCGGATTGATGCCCATCTGCTCGAGCGTCAGGCAGATCTCGCGGCGGATGTTCTCACCCTTGTCCTCGGGCGCGATGTCCATGTATCCGGCGTTGTCGTAAGGCTCCCGCGTCGGATTGCCGCGGTCGTCGCGCTGGAAGAGATAGAATTCAAGCTCTGCGCCGAACTGGAAGCTGTAGCCGGCGGATTCCGATTCGGCGACGGCCGCCTTCAGAAGCTGCCGCGTGTCGGCGGCAAACGGCGTGCCGTCCGGCAGGGTGATATCACAAAACATGCGGACGACCTTGCCGTGCTCCGGACGCCACGGCAGCACGACAAGAGTTGACGGATCCGGGTGCAGGAAAAGATCCGAGCGCGTCTCGTCTCCGAAGCCGGCGATTGACGAGGCGTCAAAAGCTATGCCGTGTTCGAACGCGCGCTCAAGTTCACCCGCAAGAATCGAGATGTTTTTCTGCTTTCCGTATATATCGCAGAACGCCAGCCGGATGAACTTCACATCCTCCTCGTTAACAAACTGCATAACCTCGGCTCTTGTATATTTCATGATATCAATCCGGTTTCCTTTCATTTGTTAATTGGCTACGTACATCTGCTTATAGGGATTTTTGCCGTTCGGCACGACGACCGTGTAGCGGTGATTCATGACCCCGGACTCATCACAGCCGAAAACGCGGCAGAACTCCGATATGTATCCGGCGATCTCGGCCATGTCCCCCGACGTCGCTTCGCGCGCCGTCACGTTTTTCGGGAAGATAACGTTTTTGCAGTCGGAACGCAGGAACATCTTCCCGCCGTGCATACCGGTGCAGGGGTAGTTGCCGACGATCTCGCGCTTTGCGTCAAGCCCGAGGACGATGATAAGCCCGCCCGCCTGATATTCGCCCAAGAAGCTGCCGCACGTGCCGCCGATGACTATCACCGGTCTTTTATCGCCGTACTCCTTCATGTGGATTCCGGCACGGTAGCCGGCGTTGCCCCTGACATACATGCTGCCTCCGCGCATCGCGTATCCCGCGGCGTCGCCGATGTTGCCGTGAACTACGATTTTGCCGTCGTTCATCGTGTCGCCGACCGCGTCCTGCGCGTTGCCGAGGACGGTTATCTCCGACCCGTTCAGATATGCGCCGAGCGCGTTTCCGGGCGTGCCGGATATTGTGATGCGCTTGCCGCCCTGCCCCGCGGCGATGAAGCGCTGTCCGAGGCAGCCCGATATTGAAACGTCCGGCTCGGATTCTCTTATTATCGTATTCAGTTTAGTATATGCGAGTCCGCTCGCATCTATCGTTTTCATAATATTATACAACGCCTCCGAAATATTTTCTACGCATTTCCGGCGATAAAATTGCGTATGTCGCACTTTTTTTCATAAGATCGGCGTCGACCGTGTCGAGAGGCGTCCTGTTGCGGATCATCGATGTGTATATGCCAGCGCCCTTGATGTCGCCGAGCATCATGAACCCGACAAGCCGGTTGTCGCGGATGAAGAGACGCTTCAGGTTATCGCCCGACGACTCCTCGTACATCTCGCCGGAATAGTCGCCGGCGGTGAGAGCGTGGTAGCCGAAGAAGCCTATCGCGTTCATCGGTATCGCGTTGTCGAAGTTGCTTATCCCGCCCGCCATGTTGACGCCCGCGCAGTGACCCTGTATGTACGCGTTCGGCAGGATCGCAAGGACGCGATTGCCGTCGATCGACGAGTCGTAGCCCTGCGTACAGTCGCCCGCTGCATATATGTTTTCGAGCGAGGTTTTCATCGATGTATCGATGATTATACCGCGGTCGCACTCGCCACCGATGTCGCGGACGAGCGATGTTTCCGCGCGGACGCCGACCGCGAGCACAAGCGCGTCGAACGCGACGTCCGCCCCGCCCTTCATATGCGCGGTGCCGCCACTGAACTCCGACACACTGTCGCCGAGCATGAAGCGGATGCCGTGCTCCTCGAGCTTTTTCTGCATCAGCGCGGCGCAGGTATCGTCGAGTATGCTCGACAGCACGCGGGGCGCGAGGTCGCAGACGGTTATGCTTTTGACACGCCCGCACAGCCCTTCCGCGCATTTCAGTCCGATGAGCCCCGCGCCGACGATCAGAACGTCGGATTCGGGCGTGACGGCCTTTTCAAGCGCGGCTGCGTCTGCTTGTGTCATAAAGCTGAACTTGTTGTCCACCGTATCAAGCCCCGGGAACGGAGGCGCAAACGGATACGAGCCCGTCGCGACGCAGAGCGCGTCGTAGCCGACGCTCTCGCCGTTGTCAAGAAGCACGGTCTTCGCTTCTTTGTCAATGTTCAAAGCTTTGGCGAATATAAGCTCGCAGTCGTTTTCACGATAGAACTCGTCGGGCCGGTATTTCATCTTCTCAAAATCGGTCTTACCCTGCAGATAATACGATATGAGCGGGCGGCAATATGTAGGGCAGCCCTCTCCCGTTATCATAACTATTTTACTGTCTCGGTCGACCGACCGGATGCCCTCGATGCAGCCGACGGAGGCGACTCCGCCGCCTATTATCACATACTGCTTCATATTACAACCTCTCCTCGTAAACGATCGCGCGGTTGGGGCAGCCCTTAACGCACGCCGGACTGCCGCACGCGTTGTCAAGGCAGAGTTCGCATTTAAGCACGGCGCCCGCGTCGTCATGGCTCACCGCGCCGAACGGGCAGACGAGAATGCAGGTAAAGCATCCGACGCACTTCTGCCTGTCTACCTTTACCCTTCCGTCCGCGCCCTTCGTCATAGCGCCGGATATGCAGCTCTTGGTGCATATCGGGTCGTCGCAGTGGCGGCACGAAACGGCATATGTGATCTTTCCGGACTCCTCGACATGAATCCGCGGGTTGATCTCCCTGCCCTTCAGAGCTTTTATCATATCGGCGACTCCGGAGTTGGCGTAGGCGCAGTTGTATTCGCAAAGCCGGCATCCGAGGCACCATTCTTCGTTTACATATACTCTCTTCATATATTATTCTCCCGCGTGTGAGATGCCGAGAATCTCAAGCTCTTTTTCGTTCAGTCCGACGCCGCGCAGCATCAGGCGGTTGCCGCGGAGCGCCTCGATCGAGTTGATGCCCATGCCGCCCAGCATCTCCTTGATTTCGTGTTGCCACGCTGTCATCAGGTTGATGAGCCGTTCGCTGCCGATATCGGGGTTGAGCCGCTTTACAAGCTCCTCTTTCTGCGTCGCGATTCCCCAGTTGCACTTGCCGGTCTGGCATGTGCGGCAGAGGTGGCAGCCGAGCGCGAGCAGCGCCGCGGTCGCTATGTAGCAGGCGTCGGCGCCGAGCGCGACCGCTTTGACGACGTCGGAGGAGCTTCTGATGCTGCCACCGACGACGAGCGAAACGTTGTTGCGAATGCCCTCGTCGCGCAGCCGCGTATCGACGGCGGCAAGCGCGAGTTCGATCGGGATGCCGACGTTGTCGCGTATGCGCGTGGGCGCGGCGCCGGTGCCGCCGCGGAAGCCGTCGATCGCGATTATATCCGCACCGCTTCTGGCGATACCGCTTGCGATCGCGGCGACGTTGTGAACCGCGGCGATCTTGACTATGACGGGCTTCTTATACTGCGTCGCCTCTTTGAGCGAGTAGACGAGCTGGCGCAGGTCCTCTATCGAGTAGATGTCGTGGTGCGGCGCGGGCGAGATTGCGTCGCTGCCCTCGGGTATCATGCGCGTCCTCGAGACGTCGCCGACGATCTTCGCGCCGGGCAGATGGCCGCCGATGCCGGGCTTCGCGCCCTGCCCCATCTTTATCTCTATCGCCGCGCCCGCGCTGAGGTAGCCTTCGTATACGCCGAAGCGTCCGGAGGCGACCTGCACTATCGTGTTCGGACCGTAAACGTAGAAGTCCTCGTGCAAGCCGCCCTCGCCGGTGTTGTAGCAGATGCCGAGACTGCTCGCGGCGAGCGCGAGGCTCTTGTGCGCGTTGTAGCTGATAGAGCCGTAGCTCATCGCCGAAAACATCACCGGCATCGACAGCTCGAGCTGCGGCGTGAGGTTGTTTATAAGTTCGCCGTTTTCGCCACGCTCGATGCCCTCGGGCTTTTTGCCTAAGAAAACGCGCGTCTCCATCGGCTCGCGCAGCGGGTCTATCGGCGGGTTCGTGACCTGCGACGCATTTATAAGTATTTTGTCCCAGTAGACCGGGAACGGCTTGGGGTTGCCCATCGACGAAAGCAGCACGCCGCCGCTCGATGCCTGCTTGTATATTTCCTTTATCGTGTCGTTCGACCAGTTCGCGTTTTCTCTGAAAGCGCAGTCGCTCTTGACGATTTTGAGCGCGTGCGTCGGGCAGAGCGCGACGCAGCGCTGGCAGTCGACGCACTTTTCGTCGTCGCTTATCATGACCTTGCCGTCGGCGTCGTAGCTGTGAACCCCGTTCGCGCATTGTCGCTCGCAGACGCGGCACGTTATGCAGCGGTTCTGGTTGCGAACGACCTCAAAAGTCGGATATATGTATTCTATTCCCATCCCGGTCAATTCTCCTTTACCATAACAATGACGGGTTCGCCTCCCGCCGGAGCGTAAACGTTCTCCGCGTCCGGCTCCATCCTGCGGATCGCTGCTTCCTCGCTCGCGATGAAAACGAGGTCGTCCTTTTCGCCGACAACCATCGAGCGCAGCTTCAGCCTGTCGTTCAGCGCCATCAGACCGTTTTCAAACGCAAGGATGATCGAGAACGGCCCAGTTACGAGCAGATTCGAAAACACGGTGCGAAGATAAGTGAGTTTCCCGCGCTCGGCGTCGTCCATGCGATTAATCGTCTCCCAGAACGGCGCGGCCATGACCGAAGCCGTTTCCTCAAGCGTCAGTCCCTTGCGGCGGATAAGATAATCCGCTATATACGTAATGACCTCCGTGTCAGTTTTGAGCGTGCATTTGTATCCGAACATCTCTATAAACCGGCGGTTCGCGTCGTACGACGATATCTCGCCGTTATGGACGACCGAATAATCGAGCAGGCAGAACGGGTGCGCGCCGCCCCACCAGCCGGGGGTGTTCGTCGGGTAACGGCCGTGCGCCGTCCACGAATACGCATCGTATTCGTCGAGCCGGTAGAACCGGCCGACGTCCTCGGGGAAACCGACCGCCTTGAACGAGCCCATGTTCTTGCCGCACGAGAAAACGTAGCAGCCGTCTATCGTCGTGTTTATCTTCATGACGGTGCGGACGACGTACTCCTTCTCGTCGAGCTGAAGATTCTTCAGCACCGACGAAAGCGGCGAGACGAAATAGCGCCATATCAGCGGTTCGTCCGTGATCTCGTGTATCTTCGCCGTCGGTATG
Organism: Clostridiales bacterium UBA1380; assembly: GCA_002305445.1. GTDB lineage: Bacteria > Bacillota > Clostridia > Oscillospirales > CAG-272 > UBA1380. The sequence continues at coordinate 12,508 of DBRA01000004.1, forward strand.
ATTTCGGCCTTAACGACTTCGAAGCTGCTCTGTAAAAACTTCTCGCACTCGGCTCTTGCCGCGTTGTCCGTAAAAAATATATGCAGCGCGTACTGTTCTTTATATTCCGGATAAATCCCGTAACCCGCAAAACCGCCGCCCAGTCCGTTCGAGCGGTCATGCATGGGAATCATGCTGTCTACGATTATATCACCCGTCATTTTTTTGCCCGTTCTCGATATGACGGCGGCTATCGCGCAGCCCGACGGTATTCTTATCTGACCTTCCTTATACATATCCACCGGTTCCTTTACTGATAAAAGAAAAACGCCCATTTACGGAAAGCGAACGGCTTTCCGCAAATGAACGTCTTTGCTCACTACACCCATTATACTTGCAACTGCGCCGTTTGTCAATAGGAGCGAAAAAAATTTAGAATTTTCTGGCGGCGACCAGTTGACAAACGCACCCGGCGGGTGTATAATAGTCAGCGTGAAGGCAAAGACGTCTTTAAGGATTCATCCTTGAAGCGTCTTTACTTTTTGAAACCGACATTTATTACAACCGAATATAAAGGCAAAGGCGTCTTTACTGTGCACGGCAGTCACTGTCTGCACTTTAAAGACGCCTTTTCCTTTTTAATAAATCGAAAAGGGGAACAGGTTATGGATAAGGTTGCAGATTATTTCGGATGCATGGTTTTCGACGACAGGGTTATGAAAGCCAGCCTTCCGGGGGACGTTTACGCTACGCTTAAGAAAACGATCGACGAGGGCGCGCAGCTCGATTTGTCTGTTGCGAACGCCGTCGCCAACGCTATGAAAAACTGGGCCATCGCGCGCGGAGCGACTCACTTCACGCACTGGTTCCAGCCCCTGACCGGCATCACGGCCGAAAAGCACGACAGCTTCATCTCGCCCTCGTCAGACGGCGGCGTCATCATGGAGTTCTCGGGGAAGGAGCTCATCAAGGGCGAGCCGGACGCGTCTTCGTTCCCGTCCGGCGGTCTGCGCGCGACGTTCGAAGCGCGCGGCTACACGGCATGGGACCCGACATCGTACGCGTTTATTAAGGGCAAGACTCTGTACATACCGACGGCGTTCTGTTCGTTCGGCGGCGAAGCGCTCGATAAGAAAACGCCGCTCCTGCGCTCGATGGAGGCGCTTAACCGCCAGGCGCTGCGCATACTCCGCCTGTTCGGCAACAATGACGTCAAGTGCGTCCGCACGTCGGTCGGCCCCGAGCAGGAATACTTCCTCATCGACAAGGAGATGTACGAGCAGCGTAAGGACCTGATATACACAGGCCGCACGCTGTTCGGTGCGAAGCCCCCGAAGGGACAGGAGCTTGAAGATCACTATTTCGGAGCCATCAAGCCGCGCGTCGCGGCGTATATGCAGGAGCTGAACGAGGAGCTCTGGAAGCTCGGCGTGCTCGCGAAGACGGAGCACAACGAAGTTGCGCCGGCGCAGCACGAGCTCGCCCCGATCTACTCCACGACGAACGTCGCCGCCGACCACAACCAGCTTACGATGGAAGTCATGCAGAAGCTGGCGCTCAAGCACGGCCTCGTCTGCCTGCTTCACGAGAAGCCGTTCGCCGGCGTCAACGGCTCAGGCAAGCACAACAACTGGTCGATGGGGACCGACACCGGCGTGAACCTGCTCTCGCCCGGCGAGACGCCGCACGAAAACGCGCAGTTCCTGCTCTTCCTCTGCGCCGTGGTCAAAGCGGTCGACGATTATCAGGATCTGCTCCGCCTCTCGGTCGCGACCGCGGGCAACGACCACCGTCTCGGCGCGAACGAAGCGCCGCCCGCCGTCGTATCGATTTTCTTGGGCGACGAACTGACCGCCATACTGGACGCCATCGAAAAAGACACTCCCTACAACGGCGGTGAAAAGAAGACGATGAAGCTCGGCGTCGACGTTCTACCGCACTTCCCGCGCGACATGACGGACCGCAACAGAACCTCGCCGTTCGCATTCACCGGCAACAAGTTCGAGTTCCGCATGCTCGGCTCGTCGAACAGCATTTCCTGCGCGAACATAATGCTGAACTCCGCCGTCGCCGAATCGCTGAAAATATACGCCGACAGGCTGGAGGGCGCGGACGACTTCAACGCCGCTCTGCACGACCTTATAAAGGAAACCGTAAAGCAGCACAAGCGCATCCTGTTCAACGGAAACGGATACGACGACAGCTGGATTAAGGAGGCGACCGAAAAGCGCGGGCTGCTCAACTACCGCACGACGCCCGACTGCATGCCGCATCTGCTCGACGCGAAGAACGTGCGCATGCTCACCTCTCACGGCGTGTACACCGAATCCGAGCTCGCGTCGCGCTGCGAGATCATGCTTGAGAACTACTGCAAGACGGTCATCATCGAAGCGAACACGATGATCGACATGGCGAGAAAGGAGATACTGCCCGCCGTGGAGGCGTACGCTTCGTCCGTGGCATCGGCCGCGGCGGCGAAGAAGGCTCTCGATCCGGACATCTCCTGCGGCTATGAAAAATCCCTTGTATCGAAGCTGTCGCTTCTCACATCACAGATCGCGGAAAAAACGGACGAACTGAGCGCCGCCGTGCTAAACCTGTCCGACTGCGAGGATACGAAGCAGGAGGCGTACGCGATACGCGACACCGTGCTGCCCAAGATGAGCGAGCTCCGCGCCGTCGCCGACGAAGCGGAAACGATAACGGCCGACAGCTTCTGGCCGTTCCCGACGTACGGGAAGCTGCTGTTCGGCGTTAAATAACCGCCGGGGCATTAGTCAGGCAAGCACTCTCAAGGTTCTTGTCAGCGCGTGCCCGTGTTATTCATAAAAGCGCGATTCGCCCCGTGCGAAGCCGGCTTTTCGAGAGTATGAAACACAGGCAGCGTATTATGACGGACAGCAAAAGGCAAAACCGGATATCACCGCGGAGCTGACGTTAGTCAGATCTGCCGCCGAATGTTCGGACAGACATCGTGGTCAGCCGTGTTCCCGCGCGAAGCGTGTTCGAAACCGCTGAAGGCGTTCTGTACACCGGGCATATCGGCGACGGCTGAATATTTCTATTTGATGCGGAGGACGTCGCTTGGGTTCGCACCGGCGAAGAAAGCTGCGACGCGCTTCAGAATGTGGAGTTAAATACATATGTGTTCTATTATGGGTTACTGCACCGCGAAAATTACAGTCGAGAAGTTCAGGGAGGGTTTTGACAAAACCCTCTCGCGCGGTCCTGACGATACGAAAATTGTCGATACCGGCATAGGCCTTCTGGGCTTTCACCGGCTGTCGATCATGGGGCTTCATCCGGAAGGAATGCAGCCCTTTTGCCTTGATAAGAATTATGTCGTGTGCAACGGCGAAATCTACGGGTTCGACAAGTTTAAGAGTGAGCTTTCGGCGAAGTACGCGTTTAAAAGCGAATCCGACTGCGAGATCATACTGCCGCTCTATAAAGAGTACGGGCTCGATATGTTCGGCATGCTCGACTCGGAGTTTGCGATGATCATATACGACGGCGAAACCGGCGAATACATCGCCGCGCGTGACCCCATCGGCATCCGGCCGCTCTATTACGGATACGACGGAGACGGCGCGATTGTTTTCGCGAGCGAGCCGCAGAACATCGTCCCGTATTCGGACCGTATAATGCCCTTCCCCCCGGGTCATTACTATTACAAAGGCAGATTTATACAGTACCGCGACATCACGGCCGTCGACGCCGTCTGCCGCGACGACATGGACACGGTGTGCAAAAACATTCACGACAAGCTGACAGCGGGTGTTAAAAAGCGCCTCGTATCCGACGCGAAGGTCGGGTTCCTGCTCTCCGGAGGGCTTGACTCGTCGCTTGTGTGCTCTATCGCAGCGAGAAACAGCGCCGAGCCGATACGCACGTTCGCGATCGGCATGAGCGGCGACGCGATCGACCTCAAATACGCGCGCCAGGTCGCGGACTATATCGGCAGCGCGCACACCGAGGTCATCATCACGAAGGACGACGTCCTCGGCGCTCTCGAAAAAACCGTACAGATTCTCGGCACGTTCGACATCACGACCGTCCGCGCGAGCATCGGCATGTACCTTGTCTGTAAATACATCCACGAGCACACCGACATCAGGGTCATTCTGACGGGCGAGATATCCGACGAACTTTTCGGGTATAAGTACACCGACTTCGCGCCCGATGCGGAGGCGTTTCAGAAGGAATCCGAAAAGCGCGTGCGCGAGCTGCACATGTACGACGTGCTCAGAGCCGACCGCTGCATCTCAGCTAACTCGCTCGAGGCGCGCGTTCCGTTCGGCGACCTTGATTTCGTCAAGTATGTCATGGCGATCGACCCGGAGATGAAGCTGAACAAGTACAGCAAGGGCAAATATCTGCTGCGGCACGCATTCGAGCACGGCGATTATCTGCCGCCGGAGATATTGTGGCGCGAAAAAGCCGCGTTTTCGGACGCAGTGGGCCACTCGATGGTCGATTATCTGAAGGAATACGCGGAAAATATGTATACAGACGAGCAGTTTAAAAAGCTGTGCGGCAAATACACGCACGCCGCGCCGTTTACGAAGGAATCGCTTTTATACCGCGAGCTGTTCGAGCAGTATTACAGGGGCCAGGCTGAGATGATAGCCGACTTCTGGATGCCGAACAAGTCGTGGGAAGGCTGCAACGTCGACGACCCCTCCGCGAGAGTGCTGTCAAACTACGGAGAGAGCGGCAAATAAGTACGATAAGCGTTTGAACGTGTTGAATTTATAGAGGTGGGTTTTTAATGACCAAGTATATTTTCGTGACCGGCGGCGTCGTTTCGGGGCTCGGCAAAGGCATCACCGCCGCGTCGCTCGGCAGACTGCTCAAATCGCGCGGTATAAAGGTCGCGGCTCAGAAGCTCGATCCGTATATCAATGTCGACCCGGGCACAATGAGCCCGTATCAGCACGGCGAGGTCTACGTCACCGAGGACGG
>DBRA01000004.1:17613-19741 GCA_002305445.1 Clostridiales bacterium UBA1380
CTCGAAGCGGTGCGGCAGATTTCGCTCGAGGTCGGACGCGAGAACAGTCTCTTCATCCACGTCACGCTCGTGCCGTATCTCAAGGCGTCGCAGGAGCACAAGTCAAAGCCGACGCAGCATTCGGTCAAGGAGCTGCAGGGCATGGGGATAAATCCGAACATCATCGTGCTGCGCTGCGACGAACCGCTCGAGGACGAGATATTCAAAAAGATCGCGCTTTTCTGTAACGTCAAGCCGGACTGCGTGATTGCGAACATCACGCTGTCGAACCTTTATGAAGCGCCGCTGATGCTCGAGAAGCAGAACTTTTCGTCGGTAGTGTGCCGCGAGCTCGGCATAAACGCGCCGGCGGCCGACCTCACCGAATGGGAGCAGCTTGTCGAGCGCATAAAGAACCGTCAGTCCGAGGTTCACATCGGGCTTGTCGGCAAGTATATAAAGCTGCACGACGCGTATCTGTCCGTCGTCGAGGCGCTGCGCCACGCGGGATATGCGCTTAACACGCACGTCCGTATCAGATGGATCGACTCGGAGGCGCTCACAAAAGAGAACCTCGCCTCGGAGCTTGACGGGCTTGACGGAATAATCGTCCCGGGCGGCTTCGGGCAGAGGGGCATAGACGGCATGATTCTTGCGGCGAAGTACGCGCGCGAGAACAGGCTGCCCTATTTCGGGATCTGTCTCGGAATGCAGATCGCCGTCATCGAGTTCGCCCGCAACGTTTTGAAGATCGAGGACGCCGATTCCGGCGAATTCAACGAGCAGAGCGCCCACAAGGTAATCGACTACATGCCCGGCCAGAGCGACAGCATCGACAAGGGCGGCACGCTCAGGCTAGGCGCGTATCCGTGCGTCATAAAAGCAGGCACAAAAATGGCGGAGTGCTACGGCATAAGCGAGATCAGCGAGCGCCACCGCCACCGTTACGAATTCAACAACGATTACCGCGCGTCGTTCGAGGCCGCGGGGCTTACGCTTTCCGGCCTGTCGCCGGACAGCCGCCTTGTGGAAACGGTCGAACTGACGGATTATCCGTTCTATATCGGCGTTCAGTACCATCCCGAATTCAAGAGCCGGCCGAACCGCGCCCACCCTCTTTTCAGAGGTTTCATCGGCGCGGCCGTGGAGCATAATAACGGAGCAAAATAATGAGCATACACGAAGAATGCGGAGTCTTCGGCGTTTTCAGCCCGAAAACGCATAAAATATCGGAAACGGTCTACTACGGGCTGTACGCCCTGCAGCACCGTGGGCAGGAGAGCTGCGGGATCGTCGTCAACGACGACGGCGTGTTTTATTCGCACTTGGACACGGGGCTTGTCGGCGAGGTTTTCACAAAGGATGTCCTGTCGCATATGCCGCACGGCAGGATCGCCGTCGGACACGTGCGCTACGGGACGACGGGCGGCAACACAAGGAGCAACTGCCAGCCGATCGTCGTGAACCACCATAAGGGCAGAATGGCGCTTGCGCACAACGGCAACCTGTCAAACGCGCAGGCTTTGCACGACGAGCTGGAGCTCGCCGGAATGATATTCCACACGACGAGCGACACGGAGACGATAGCTTATATTATAACGAAAGAACGGCTTACCGCCCCGAGCATCGAGGAAGCGGTAAGCCGTGCTATGGATAAGCTCGAAGGCGCGTATTCGCTCGTCATAATGTCTGCCGCAAAGCTGATCGCGGTGCGCGACCCGCACGGATTCCGACCGCTCTGCTTCGGCGTGATGCCGGACGGCACATACGTCGTATCGTCCGAAAGCTGCGCGCTCGCCGCCGTCGGCGCGTCGTTTGTGCGCGACGTCGAACCCGGCGAGATACTGATTTTCGGAGACACCGGCATACGATCGCGCCGCGAGCACTGCAACAGGGCGGAAAAACGGCTCTGCGTTTTCGAGTACATATACTTCGCGCGGCCCGACTCGGAGATCGACGGGGTCGGCGTTCACGACGCGCGCGTCAAATCGGGCGAGCTTCTCGCGGAGAGCTGTCCGGCCGACGCGGACATCGTCATCGGCGTGCCGGACAGCGGCATCGACGCGGCGCTCGGCTACTCGTCGGCATCCGGAATACCGTACGGAATCGGGCTTATCAAGAATAAATACATCGGCAGGACGTTTATCTC
>DBRA01000004.1:19803-22100 GCA_002305445.1 Clostridiales bacterium UBA1380
ATGCACCCGTGCTATTACGGTACGGACATCGACTCGGAGGATAAGCTCATCGCGAAGCGCTGCAGCGCGGAGGAGATCGCGGTAATTATCGGGGCGGATTCGCTCGGATATCTGCCGGCGGAAGCGCTCGGCAAAATCGCGGGCGGAAACGGCTGCTGCACCGCCTGCTTCGACGGCAATTATCCGACGGCAGTCAGCCCGAATGCGCGAAAAGACAGATTCGACCGCAGATTATCCGAAAAGAAGGGGGATTAGAATATATGCTGCCCTGCGCGGACAGAAAGCTCATCACCGAGGACGGCGACGAATATTACGGTTACGCCTTCGGCGCGACGGAGGATAAAATTACAGAGCTTGTGTTCAACACGTCTCCCGTGGGTTATCAGGAAATTGTGTCCGACCCCTCTTATACCGACCAGACAGTCGTGATGGCATATCCGCTTATCGGCAATTACGGCATCGCCGAAGACGACTTCGAGACGAGGGCGCCGACGATCGGCGCTCTAGCCGTGCGCGACTACAACGACACGCCCTCGAACTTCAGAAGCGTCAAGACGCTGGGTGAACTTATGAGGGAGTACAACATATCGGGCATATCCGGCATCGATACGCGAAGGCTCGTCCGCTCGATACGCGATCTCGGCAGCCGCAAGGTGCTTATGACAGGCGCGGACACACCGCTCGACGAGGGGCTCGCGCTTATAAACGCATACTCGCTGCCGCACGACGCCGTTGCGCGCGTAAGCACAGCCGAGGTGCGGCGGTATAAAACAGATAACCCGCGATATCACGTCGTCGCCGTCGACTGCGGCATCAAGAGCAACATCATCCGCAGCCTGAACCGCAGAGCGTGCGACGTGACCGTCGTGCCGTGGAATGTATCACCGTCGGAGGTTGAAGCGTTCAGCCCCGACGGCGTCGTCATATCTAACGGCCCCGGAGACCCGACCGACGTCATACCCGTCATCGAGCTTGTGAAGGCGATCCGCGGCAGATACCCGATGTTCGGCATATGCCTCGGGCACCAGATCATATCGCTTGCCTACGGGGCAAAGACATACAAGCTGAAGTTCGGCCACCGCGGCGGCAACCACCCGGTGCGCAACCTCGCGACGGGCAGAATAGAGATCACGTCGCAGAACCATTCCTACGCCGCGGACGCGGACAGTTTTAAGAATACTCCTTTGAAAGTCACGCATCTGAATCTGCTTGACAAAACGGTCGAGGGCGCCGAATGCGAGGCCGATATGGTGTTCAGCGTGCAGTACCATCCGGAGAGCGCGCCGGGCCCGCAGGACAGCGCGTATCTGTTCGATCGATTCGTCAACCTCATGGAGGCGAAAAAACTTGCCGAAAAGAACTGACATACATAAAATACTCGTCATAGGTTCGGGGCCGATCGTCATCGGTCAGGCAGCGGAGTTCGACTACGCTGGCACGCAGGCCTGTCTCGCGCTCCGCGAGGAGGGCTACGAGGTCGTTTTGTGCAACTCGAACCCCGCGACGATCATGACCGATAAAACGGTTGCGGATAAAGTCTACATGGAGCCGCTGACGCTTGAGTATGTAGCGAAAATCGTGCGTCACGAGCGACCCGACGCTATTCTGCCGGGCATCGGCGGGCAGACCGGGCTGAACCTGGCGATACAGCTCGAGAAAAAGGGCGTGCTGAAGGAAAACCGCACCGAGCTGCTCGGCACGAGCATCGAAAGCATCGAGCGCGCCGAGGACAGGGGGCTTTTCAAAGAGCTGTGCGAAAGCCTCGGCGAGCCGGTGCTGCCGTCCGTAACGGTCAATAGCGAGCCGGAAGGGATCGAAGCGGCAAATGAGATCGGCTATCCCGTGATTCTGCGTCCGGCGTTTACGCTTGGCGGCACAGGCGGCGGCTTCGCCGAAAACGAGAGCGAGCTGCTCGACCTGATGCGCAACGCGCTCGAGCTGTCGCCCGCGCATCAGGTGCTCGTGGAGAAAAGCGTCAGGGGCTACAAGGAGATCGAGTACGAGGTCATGCGCGATAAAAACGACACGGCGATAACGATCTGCAACATGGAAAACCTCGACCCTGTCGGAATTCACACCGGCGACTCTATCGTCGTCTGCCCGTCGCAGACGCTGACCAACAAGGAATACCACATGCTGCGCGACAGCGCGCTGAAAATAATCCGTGCGCTCGGCATCGAAGGCGGCTGCAACGTGCAGTTCGCGCTCGACCCGAATTCGTTCCGGTACTACGTGATCGAAGTCAACCCGCGCGTGTCGCGTTCATCCGCGCTCGCGTCAAAGGCGAGCGGCTACCC
>DBRA01000004.1:22126-26144 GCA_002305445.1 Clostridiales bacterium UBA1380
ACAAAGATTCCGCGCTTCCCGTTCGACAAGTTTTCAGAAGCGAGCAACTCTCTCGGAACGCAGATGAAGGCAACCGGCGAGGTCATGAGCGTCGGCAGAACAGCCGAGGAGAGCCTTCTGAAGGCCGTCCGCTCGCTCGAGATCGGCGCGTGCCACCTTTACCTGCCGAAGTTTGACTGCTGCAGTACGGACGAACTGCTCGCGTACATTAAAAAAAGCACCGACGACCGCATCTTTGCGATAGCGGAACTTCTGCGCAGAGGACGCCCAGTCGATGAAATCTGCGACGCGACAAAAATCGACCGCTTCTTCATATATAAGATGAAAAATATAATCGACGAGGAGACACAGCTGGCCGAGCGCGTTTTTGACGAGCGCGAGCTGTACATCGCCAAGCGGATGGGCTTCTCCGACGCGGCTGTCGCAAAGCTGTGGAACACAGCCGAAGCAGAGGTCTTCTCCTTCAGGCTGGAACACGGCATTAAGCCGGTTTATAAAATGATAGACACGTGCGCGTCGGAGTTCGCCAGTTATGTCCCGTATTTTTACTCCACATACGAGGAGGAGAACGAGTCCGTCGTCTCCGGCAGGGAGAAGATAGTCGTGCTCGGCTCGGGACCCATACGCATAGGCCAGGGCGTCGAATTCGATTACTCGACTGTTCACGCCGTCAAAACCATCAAATCGTCGGGTTATGAGGCGATAATCATCAACAACAACCCGGAGACCGTGTCGACTGACTATACCACATCCGACAAGCTTTATTTCGAGCCGCTTACGCCGGAGGATGTGCTCAACATCATAGAGCTCGAAAAGCCGAAAGGCGTGATTGCAACGCTCGGCGGGCAGACGGCGATCAACCTTGCGCGCTCTCTCGCCGAACGCGGCGTAACGCTGATCGGAACGGGCTGCGACGCGATAGAGCGCGCCGAAAACCGCGACGCGTTCGAAAAGCTGCTGTCGGAGCTCGGCATTCCTCAGCCGACGGGCCGCGCGGTAACCAATATCGAAGAAGGAATACGCGCGGCTGCCGAAATCGGTTACCCAGTGCTCGTCCGACCGAGCTATGTGCTCGGCGGCAGAGCGATGGAAATCGTCGCGAAAGAAAGCGCTCTGCGCCATTATCTGAAATACGCCGTTGAAATCGACAAGGATAAGCCGGTGCTCGTCGACAAGTACATCTACGGAAAAGAGCTTGAAACGGACGCGATCTGCGACGGGACCGATGTATATACGGGCGGCATTATGGAGCTTGTCGAGCGCACGGGCGTGCACTCCGGCGACTCGATCAGCATCTATCCGACGTACAGCGTTTCAGAAAAAGTCAAGAGCAAGATTCTCGACTACACAAAGCGGCTTGGGCTCGGCATCGGCATCATAGGGCTGTACAACATTCAATTCATCGTCGACTCCGATGAGAACGTATACATAATCGAGGTGAACCCGCGCTCGTCCAGAACCGTCCCGTTCTTATCGAAGGCGACCGGCGTTCCGCTCGCCGACATCGCGACGCTTGTGTGCCTCGGTAAAAGCCTGCGCGAACAGGGGATAACCGAGTCGCACCACAGCGGCAGCAAAAGATGGTACGTTAAGGCTCCTGCGTTCTCGTTCTCGAAGCTCGACGGTATCGACGCGTATCTTTCGCCCGAGATGAAATCGACGGGCGAGGCGATCGGCTACGACAATTCGCTGCACCGCGCGTTGTATAAAGCGCTGATCGCGACGGGGATTAATCTGCCAAACTACGGCACCGTCATCGTCACGCTCGCGGACGAGGACAAGGCGGAAGCGCTTCCGCTCGTCAAGCGCTTCTACGATATGGGCTTCAATATCGAAGCGACCACGATGACCGCGGAGTTTCTGCGCGCTCACGGGATAAAGGCGCGCATCCGCCGTAAGATCAGCGAAGGCAGCACAGAGATTCTCGACTCGATCAGCGCGGGCTATGTAAGCTACGTGATAAACACGCGCGCCATATTGTCGGGCGTGCATTACGAGGACGGCGCGATCATACGCCGCTGCGCGAACCGCAACAACGTGACGATCTTCACGTCGCTCGACACCGTAAAGGTGCTGCTCGACGTGCTTGAGGAGATCACGATAGGCGTATCGACAATCGACGCTTAAGGTCAAATAATCCTTGCGTAAAACTATGCCGTGCTGTATAATGTAATTACGGCGCGGCATAACGCGGCCGAATTCATAAAACGGAGATCGCTGTTTGAAGAACAACACTTTGGAGATTGCGGGCTGAACCGTGAGGTTTGCCGACGCAATTCCGCAAACCTCAGTAATTTGAAAAATAAATAATCAAATTTATGAGGTTTATCATGAATAAAAATTACATCATCCGCCGCGAAACAAAAGACGACTATCGCGAAGTCGAAAACCTTACGCGCGAAGCGTTCTGGAACGTATACCGCCCCGGCTGCACGGAGCATTTTGTCGTTCATGTATTCCGCGACAGGCCAGAGTTCGTGCCGGAGCTCGACCTTGTCATGGAGCTGGACGGTAAGATAATCGGCCACATCATGTATGTGCGCTCCGTCATCAACGCCGACGACGGCAGAGTCATCCCGATCATGACCTTCGGTCCGATCAGCATCGCACCGGAATACAAACGCATGGGCTACGGCACGGCTCTTCTGCGCTATTCGATGGAAAAAGCGAAGGAGCTCGGCGCCGGCGCGATTGCCATATCGGGAAATATCGATTTTTACGGCAAATCGGGCTTTGTTGTCGCGAGCACAAAGGGCATCCACTATTATGCGGAGCCGCGGAGCGAGGTTGTTCCCTACTTTCTCGTCCGCGAGCTTGTCCCCGGCTATCTGGACGGCGTGAGCGGCGTTTTCAGGGAACCGGACGGATACTTCGTCAACGACGCGGACGTCGATGAGTTCGACGCGCAGTTCCCGCCGAAACCAAAGCTGAAGCTGCCCGGCCAGCTCGTGTAAGCGTCGGTCGGCGAAAGGCGGAGTGCGCATCATCGTTCAACCTCTCAACGGCAGATAAACATAGCATAATAAAAATGGCAATCGCACACAGATTGCCATTTTTTAGTGTAATTTATATAATATAGACAATAAATAACATTATCTGCCGTTAAGACTACATTTCATTGACAAAATTATCCACCGATGTTATAATATTATTGCTGCCGGAGCAATATAATTATACAGATTTGTGTCTCGTCCGACGCGGGAGGAACGATACTAAGGGGGAGTATCATGGAGAAGAAGCGAAAGCTCACAAATGAAGTAGGTGCTCCGGTTGCAGATAACGAAAACTCGATAACAATCGGGCCGCGCGGCCCTATGGCGATGCAGGACGTATGGCTGCTTGAAAAAATGGCCCGTTTCAACCGCGAGGTTATACCCGAGCGGCGCATGCACGCGAAAGGCTGGGGTGCGTACGGCAAGCTTACCGTAACGCACGACATACGCCGCTACACGAAGGCGGCCGTCCTGCAGCCCGGAGAAATCACGGACTTATTCATCCGCTTTTCGACAGTTGCGGGCGAGCGCGGCGCAGCCGACTGCGAGCGCGACATACGCGGTACGGCGATGAAGTTCTACACAAGAGAGGGCAACTGGGATCTCGTCGGCAACAACACCCCGACCTTTTTCATCCGCGACGCGCACAACTTCGCAAGCCTGAACCGAGCAATCAAGCGCGACCCGCGCACGGGACGGCGCAGCGCCCAGAACAATTGGGACTTCTGGACGATCCTGCCCGAGTGCTTCCATCAGATCACGATCACGATGTCGGACCGCGGAATTCCCGCGTCATTCCGCCACATGGACATGTTCGGCTCGCACACTTTCAGCCTGTATAACACCGAAAACAAGCGCACCTGGTGCAAGTTCCACTTCAAGACGCAGCAGGGCATAAAATGCCTGACGGACAAGGAAGCGGCGGAGATCAACGCGTACGACCGCGATTATCACGGCCACGATCTGTACGACGCGATCGAACGCGGCGACTGCCCCAAGTGGAAGATGTACATACAGGTGATGAC
>DBRA01000004.1:26230-48186 GCA_002305445.1 Clostridiales bacterium UBA1380
TTCGCCCGACAAGCTGCTGCAGGGGCGTCTGTTCGCATACGGCGACGCACAGCGGTACCGTCTCGGCGTAAACAACACCATGATTCCCGTGAACCGGCCCAAGTGCGAGGTCAACGACAACCACCGCGACGGCAAGATGAGGGTCGACGGCAACTACGGCGGCACGGTCGCGTACACGCCGAACAGCGAAGGCGAGTGGGCTTCGCAGCCCGGCGTCATGGAGCCGCCGCTCCATACCGAAGGCGCGATGTGGCGTTATGACCCGAAGGACGATCCCACCGACGACTGCTTCCGCGCGGGCGGCGACCTGTGGCGTTCGATGACAGAAGCCGAAAAACAGTCAGTCATCACGAACACCGCCAATAATATCGCCCCTGTTACCGAAAACATAAAATACCGCCACGCCGTCCACTGCTGGCTCGCGGACCGCGAATACGGCGAGCGGATGGCAAAGGCGCTCGACCTCAGTCTGGCGCGTATTCAAAGGCTTGCGCACCTCGACAACGACTCGCTGATCGAGGCGACGTCGCATTAAAGCCCGGCATATCCAGCGCATTACCGGCAGTGCCGATAATTATATAAAATACAAGGCTGTTTAAGCAAAGGAGAATTATCATGACGTTACAGAAATTCTACATCTGCCGCCACTGCGGCAACATCGTCGAAGTTGTAAAAGCTTCCGGCGTTCCCATGATGTGCTGCGGCGAACCGATGCAGGAGATCATTGCCGGTTCGGTTGACGCTTCGCGCGAAAAGCACGTTCCGGTCGTCACCATCGACGGCTCAAAGATTACGGTTAAAGTCGGCAGCGTCGATCATCCGATGATTCCGGAACATTATATCGAATGGATCTCGATCCAGACAGTCGAAGGAAACCAGCGTAAAGAGCTGACTCCCGGATCGAAGCCGGAAGCCGTTTTCGCGTTAACCGAAAGCGACAAGCTCGTCGCGGCTTTCGCATACTGCAACCTCCACGGCCTGTGGAAGGTTGAGCTGTAAGCAATAACGGCATCAAAAAAGCTCCGGTGAACCGGAGCTTTTTTATTTTCAGTTTTCGCCGCCGCCGCAGCAGTTGCCGTTGTCTTCGCAGCAGCATTCGCTTGTATTGCAGCAGCAGTCGTCGTGCTGTTCGTCGCAGCAGCATTCGTTTGTATCGCAGCAGCAGTCTTCGTGCTTATCTTCGCAGCAGGTTTCTTTTTTCTCGCCGCAGCACTCGCCGTGTTTATCATCGGCGCAGCCGTCCTTATCGCCGCAGCAGCCTTCGTTTTTTGTTCCGCAGTGCGGGCAGAACGCGAAGGTCTTTCTATATTTCGCGCCGCAGGACGGGCAGATGACCGAGTTGACGGCTCTCGCAAGCGACGCCTTGAGGCGGGCTATCTCCTTTGTCGCGTCCTCGACGGTGACGAAAAGCGAAGCGATCTTTGCGACGTTGTCAGCACCGGTGCGCTTGCCCTCGTAATACAGACGGCCGATATCCTCGTATGCTCTCGACAGCTTGCTCTGCTCGGCATATATCGCCACGCGCGTCTTTGCGACGTTGGTCAGTTCCCCCGCTTTTTTAGCGGTCGCGGATGCGACCTCGTTTACGTTTTTTGTAATATCGTCCCAAATAGTCATCCTGATTTACCCCAAATAAGATTTTTTTCTCTTAATAAACATTGTACTACAATTTCTATTTATTGTCAAACAAAAAGTGTAAATTATTTTTACCATGCCCGCAGCAATGCGCATAAACATTCCACATGTATAAATATATTACGTCGCGTGAAAAATATCTACTGTTTTACGATATGAAAATAAAAATACATCAGCAGGTAACGATATGGATAAAAAAACATTCAAAAAGTTAGCCAAAGCTTCGGCGCCGCCGTCGCCTATAGGTATGGACTGCGTGCGGGCGTTTTTATGCGGCGGTACGATATGTCTTTTCGCACAGCTTTTAAACGCGCTTTATGTCGCGCTCGGCGCATCGACAAAGGACGCGGGGACAATCGCGACCGTGACGCTCGTGTTTATTGCCATTCTGCTGACAGGCATCGGCGTATTTGACAGGATAGCAAAATTCGCCGGCGCGGGCACACTCGTTCCTATAACCGGTTTCGCCAACGCCGTAGCCGCTCCCGCGCTCGACTCGCGCACGGAGGGGCTGATCCTCGGCGTCGGCGTGAAGATTTTCACCGTCGCGGGACCGGTCATCCTGTACGGCTGCGCGGCGGGGACTATATACGGCGTCGTATTGTGGATCATGACGCTTCTCGGCTATAATCCGGAGGTGGGTATATGGGCGGCATCATAAAGCCGCGCGGCGGCGTTTACATCATAAGCGCCGCGTCCGGCGCGGGCGAGCATGAAAGGCGCGGACCCATCGGCACGGTGTTCGACGTGTATGACGACACAGGCACCGACCGATTCGGGCAAAAGTCATGGGAGGAAGCGGAGTGCCGGATGCTATCCCTTACGATATCGGCCGCGCTCGGCAAAGCAAAGCTGACGGGCAGCGATATCGGTGCGTTCCTCGGCGGCGACCTCATCAACCAGTGCACTGTGACGGCGCGTGCCGCCGTCGGACTCGGTGCTCCGTTCGCGGGTCTTTTCGGCGCGTGTTCAACCGCAGCCGAGTCGATTCTACTCGGTTCGATCCTCATCGACGGCAAAAGCGGAACGGACGGGCGCTGCGTCGCCGCGGCTTCGTCGCACAACTGCTCGGCGGAGCGCCAATTCCGCTACCCCGTCGAATACGGCGGGCAGCGCCCGCCGACCGCGCAGTGGACCGTCACCGGCGCCGGCGCGTTCGTCCTGTCCGCGCAGCCTGCCGGCTGCGACGACATCTTAGTTGAAGCGGGAATGTTCGGCAGAGCGATTGACGCCGGCATCAAAGACGCAACCGACATGGGTTCCGCGATGGCGCCGGCGACGGTCGACACGCTCGAGCGGTGGTTCGAAGCAACGTCGACGAAGCCGTCCGACTACTCGATGATACTGACAGGCGACCTCGGCGCCGTCGGCTCGGAGATCCTCATCAATCTTATGTACTCGCAGGGATACAAACTCGAGAACCACTCCGACTGCGGTCTTATCATATATGATCATCAGGCGGAAGACAAGCACTCCGGCGGCTCCGGCTGCGGATGCAGCGCCGCCGTGCTGGCTTCGCATATTTTCCCGCTTATGCGAAGCGGACTGCTCCGCGACGTGCTATTCGTCGGCACGGGCGCGCTGATGAGCCCGCTCTCCGTAGCGCAGGGCGAAGCAATACCCGGAATTGCGCATCTTGTTCACCTGAAAAGCTGCGCGGAAAGGAAGTGACGCGGTGATATACCTTTGGGCTTTTGTTATCGGCGGACTTTTATGCGCGGTAGCGCAGCTTTTAATCGACCTGACGAAGCTTACGCCGGCGCGCATTCTCGTCGGCTATGTCGTCTCGGGCGTGATACTGACCGCTGTCGGGTTATACCGCCCTCTCGTCGTGCTCGCGGGCTGCGGCGCGACGACGCCGCTGCTCGGTTTCGGATACGCGATAGCCGAAGGCGTCCGAAAAGCTGTCGGCGAAGAGGGTCTGCTCGGCGCGCTGACGGGCGCGCTGACCGCGACTTCCGCGGGCATAACGGCGACGCTTGTATTCGCGCTCCTGATCGCGCTTATATTCAGGCCTAAGAGAAAGATGTGACGAAGCGCGGCCGGACGGGAAATCCGACATAAAAAATATCTGTAACGCATGATTCCCGGCGCGCTTGTCGCGATGGTGGTATTAAACAGGAAATGAAAGCACCCGTTTCGACCATAAAAGCCGAAACGGGTGCCTGCTTTGATTAACGGATATGTTTTTGCGCCGGCAGTATCGATCATTGCCGTTTTTTCTGCCTGCGTGATATGATCACAATCGCGGCGATCGCGGGAGCACAGAGCGCGATTGTTATGCATATAACCGGCGGAACAGGCGATACGGCCGTATTACCGCCGACCACATCGCCGGACGCATCGCCGGACGCACCGTCCGCGTTTACCCAGCGGGCGTACAGCGTGTGATTCTCCGGCTTTGTCACGGCGGAGCCTTCCGAAATCCTAATGCCGCCGTCGGGATGGCTGTACCAGCCCTCAAACACATACCCTTCTCTTTCGTCCGGCTCGGGCAGAGCGGGATACGCGCCGCCAAATGATGTCTTGACTGTCGCCGCTGCGACCCTGCCGCCGTTCGCGTCCAAGAAGACCGTTATCTCGCCGACGGCGACGCTTTCGCCGGCAGCGGCATAAGCGCCGGACACGGAGTAGCCGTACAGCTCGAGCTCCGCTATATCGCCGTGGTTCTCGCTGTTAAAGTATCTGTAGTACCTGTAGCCGCGGTTGTTCTTGAACTGCGTTATAGTCTCCCACTTGTCCTCGGTTCCCGGCGACTTGCTCTGCCACAGCGTCGTCCATTTTTTGCCGTCGTTTGAGCCCTGTATCGACGCACCTTCGAAGCGCGCGGCCTGTCCCTTGCGCGGGAGGATGCACACCTTGGTCAATACCGCCGCCTCGGCGAGCTTGACGCCGCAGTAGCATCCTTCCCCGCCCATTGAGGTCGGATCGTAATACGTATCGGCACGACCGTCGAAAGCGGCCGCAAAGCCGGTCGCTTCGGAGCCGTCCCAGCCGTTCTTTTCGCCGATGAATTTATCGTCGAGCAGGCGCGAGCCCTCCGGCAACTCCGTGCGCGACGAGGGATATGCCGCGTATACCGCCGACGCGAGAAGAAGAGCCGAAGTGAGAGATGCGATTATGATCGATATAACCTTTTTCATCATCGATAACCCCGTTCAGTTTTTCTTCTTCGTCAGTATCACCGCCGACGACGACGACGCCACGGATACGACGGCTATCGCGATATATACGGCGTAGCTGCCGACCGAGGACGGAGAGGACGGTTCTTCGGCTGTTTCATCGTTTGCTTCATTTGAGTCCGGTTCGGTTGTGTCCGGTTCTGCCGGGTCAGGCTCGGATTCGGCATCGGTCCCGGTATCGCCTGTTGCTTCGGCAGGATCGGTTTCGGCCGTGGTATCGTCATCGATTTGCGCCCTCGTATCGACGATATTGCTGAACATCTCGATTTTTGCCGAGCGGAATATGCGTCCGGCGGCGGCTTCCCAGCGGGCGTTGTTCGGACCGGACACGGAGAAGCAGTATAATCCGTCCGAATCGGGCGTGAATTCCGCGCCTGTCACCCCTTCGATAACAGTCAGAGTCTGCAGGTCGTCGGAGACGCGGTACCATGTGTAAACGCCGTCGTTTTTACCGCGCACATCGGCTGTGATAACCGTTTTCCCGCCGCTCGACGAACGCGACGCGCTGACGCTTATAAGGTATTTTTTATCGTTCCACAGTTCGTTGAACCAGTGGTCGAACCTATAATCGATCGCTTCCGTCATCGCTTCCGCGCCGGACTCGAAAGTGCCGGGCTGTCTCCAGCGGATCCAGTTCATGTCCTGAGACGCGCCGATGGTTTCGATCAGCTCGGAAAGCGTGAATATGTCCGCATCGCCTTCTTTGCCGCGCAGAACAGATACAACCGTCTTCATGCGGTCGTTGACTTTGCTGACGGTTTGCATGAAGCCGCCCTTTTTCCAAAGCTGCTGATACCATATATACTGCTGCTTCTCGGTGTACGCGAACGTCGTGCCGAAGAGCGTCGGGTCGTACATGACGTTGGGGCCGCTTTCGAAGTCCCAGACGGGGCCGAATGTCAGCACATCGTGCTCGGAACCGTCGACGTCCTTATATATATACGTGCTCGTACGGTAATTCTCCCAGTTGAGGTAAAACGCATACACAAGCGCCTGCGCCGCGAAGCTGTCGGCTTCGATGTAGTCCGTATAATGCTTGCCCAGCTCGTTGTAGCCGGTTTCGCTGAACAGCGCGTTCTCGAACTCCTGCACATATGTGGCGATATACTGCATCTGCTCTCTGGTGCAGTACGCGGGGCTTTTTACGTTGACGTACATGCCCTCGGCCGTTCTGAAGCCACACTCGCCGTATGTGTTGCACATGATCTCGAGCACGTAGCCGCCCGTTATGTCGACCGACTCGTCGACAAGGCTGGCGGTTTCGCAGTAGCTGTAGCTGTTTATGCCGGCCTTTATCGCGGGGTCGCCCTTGTTGCTCTTCGAGATGGTCTTGAACGACGGCGAATCGCATACCGTCATGCTTTCGAGGTCTGTAACCTGAATCGAGCCGTTGATGTCCATCCGCTCCGTCAGGATGTACACGCCCCTGTACTCGCCGTTGATGTAGACGTCGACGAAGCGTGCGGTAATGTTGTAGTATTTGTCGCCGACGAGCGCGTTGTATGTGTAAAACGCGATCGGGTAGCTGATTCCGGTGGGGTCGTAGTTGCCGAACGTGCGGATGCGCAGCATCGTCCACTTCTTGCTCTTACCCGCACCGTCGATCAGTTCGGCTTTCTGGCCGATGTTTATGTTGTACGAGTTTTTCGTGTTCAGCTTGCCGCTGCCCTCGTATGAGGTGAGGCCGTGACCCTTCATGCGCGTCAGGTCGCCGTCGAAGATGACGCCGCTGTCGGGCGAGATAACGGTTATCTTGCCTGTCTCGACATCGTTGTGCCACGTGTTGATTCTTCTAAGCGCTTCGTCGCCGTCGTCGAGCGCTATGTAAATCGACGCGATGTTGCCGCCGCGCATGACGTTCAGGTTATATCTCGTATATACGTTGCTCTCCGCGTCGTACTCGTATATGAACGTATCCGTTCCGGTCAGGTTGAGCACGGTGGTCGCGCCGCCCGCGCAAAGCTCGCCGCTGTCCTGATTATAAAGCTGCCTGTCGCCAGTATAGCGCAGCTTTACCGCCGTCAGATCCGCCGTCGACGGCAGGAACAGATAGTATTCGCCGTTGTCTTCGTAAACCTCTATGTCGGCCGCGACGCGCCAGCCGTAATCGCCGCCTATATCGCGCGCCGCCGCCACAGGCGGCGTATCGTCCGACACGACGAGCGTCGGCTGATCCGCAGCGCTCACCTGTGCAAACGATCCGGCGGCATAAACAAACGCAGCGCAAAAAAGCGCCGCCGCCAGGCAGAAAATGAATCTTACTCCCGTAGCTTTAGAATGTTTCATACAATATTTCCGGAATTTTTATAACATTTATATTATTTTAGCACATCTTGCTGTCAATGACAAGAAGATGATTTGCGCATTCTGTTAAAATCGGGATTGAGAACAGTTGGCAAATATTATGCCGAATAGCAATTCGTGTTAATTATTCCGTATAAAAAATCACCCGGTTCGATGTTTGCGATATTCATGTAACCGCGAGGCAATAAAATTAAACTTTTTTGCCTATAATTCACTGTAAAGGGTCGGGGTGCTTGTTGAATGTCTTTTTTTGTGGTATAATACGTGCAAACATAAAGCAAAGGAGCATTTATGCAGACAGCGCGTCAATTAACAACTGATTTATATATGCTCGGCGGCAGCGACCGCCGTCTTGCACTGTTTGAAAACGTCTTCCCCATACCCCGCGGCATCTCGTACAACGCCTTTCTTATAACTGACGAAAAGACCGTGCTTGTCGACACCGTGGATAAATCGGTGGCGACCGTATTTTTCGACAGCCTCGCCTACGCTTTAAACGGCAGGCCGCTCGATTATGTCGTCATACAGCATATGGAACCGGACCACGCGGCGACGCTCAGCGACCTTTTAATGCGTTATCCGCAGACAAAATTAGTCTGCAACAAAAAGACGATCACGCTGCTCAACCAGTTCTTCGATTTCAAGGTGGCGCCCGAAATCATCACCGTCGACGAAGGCGACACACTGACGACAGGCCGCCATACGCTCACTTTCTACATGGCGCCGATGGTGCACTGGCCCGAAGTCATGGTCACATACGATTCGACCGACCGCGTCCTCTTCTCCGCCGACGCGTTCGGCACTTTCGGCGCGCTCTCCGGCAACGTCTACGCAGACGAAGTGAATTTCGAGAGCGAATGGCTGCCCGACGCACGCCGGTATTACACCAACATCGTCGGCAAGTACGGCACGCAGGTCCGCGCGCTGCTGAAAAAAGCCGCGAAGCTCAATATTGCGTTGCTCTGCCCGCTGCACGGACCCGTATGGCGCAAGAACATAGGCTGGTATGTTGATAAATACGAAACATGGGCGTCGTACGAGCCGGAGGACCCGAACTCCGTAATGATCGCATACGCGTCTGTTTACGGCGGCACCGAAAACGCCGCGACAGTGCTTGCGAATGCTCTCGCCGAACGCGGCGTGCGCAACATCGCGATGTACGACGTCTCGGTGACGCATCCGTCCGTCATCGTTGCCGAGGCGTTCCGTTGCTCGCACCTCGTTTTCGCATCGACGACTTACAACGCGGGCATATTCTTCAATATGGAGTCCGCGCTGATCGACCTTAAGGAGCACAACCTCCAGAAGCGCACAGTCGCGCTGATCGAAAACGGCTCATGGGCTCCAACGGCCGGCTCGCTCATGCTCGACCTCATTTGCTCGATGAAGGACATGGACGTCATCGACGGCACCGTAACCATCAAGTCCGCTCCGAAGGAATCGCAGCGCGCCGATTTCGAAGCGCTTGCGGATTCTATCGTCGGTACTATGAAACTGCCTGCGGCCCCAACCGCTGCTCCCGTCGGCACGGCTTCCGTAGACCAGACCGCTCTGTTCAAGATCAGCTACGGTCTTTTCATCCTCTCCGCGCGCGACGGCGACAAGGACAACGGCTGCATCATTAATACGGCGATTCAGGTGACGGATACGCCCAAGCGCATCTCCGTCACGGTCAACAAGCTGAACATGACTCACGATATGATCATGAAAACGGGCGAATTCTGCCTCTCCGTCCTCACCGAGGACACGCCGTTTTCCGTGTTCCAGAAGTTCGGTTTCACAAGCGGTCGCAAGTCCGACAAATTCGCTGGCTACTCCGATGAAACGCGCGCTGCTAACGGCGTCCGTTATGTTGCCGACTGGTCGAACTCCTATATCGCGGGGCATGTCGTCGAGACCCACGACCTCGGCACGCATACCGAGTTTGTCGCCGATGTTACCGACGCGAAGATCCTGTCAACCGTCCCTTCCGCGACATATCAGTATTACTTCGACCACATCAAGCCGAAGCCGCCGAAAGCCGAGGAGAAAAAGAAAGGTTTCGTCTGCACGATCTGCGGTTATGTCTATGAGGGCGACACGCTGCCGCCCGATTATGTCTGCCCGATCTGCCTGCACGGCGCGGATGCGTTTGTGCCGCTTGAGTAAATTATTAGTATTAAAAAGACCGGCGTTTTAGGCGCCGGTCTTTTTTGCATTCTGCCTTTTCTTATTGTGTCTTTTGTCGTTTATGTTCGACTATTGTCTTATTACGTTATCGGCGCAATTTCGGCGCCGCGCTTTTTAAACGCTTCTTCCCATTCGCGTTTCTTTTCGGCCGTCGCGCTTTCAATATCGAGTGCGGGTGTTCTGCCGAGGCCGCGTTCCTTTCCGATGCCGAGGTTATGATACGCCATGACTTCGGCTTTTTTGATATGACCGCGGCAGCGCTTTATCAGCTCCGCGGCGCAGTCCAGCTCCTTTTCGCTGTCGTTTATGCCGGGCACGAGCGGAAAGCGGAGCGTAATGTCAGCCCCGATATCGATCAGTTTTTTGAGATTGTCTAATATGAGCGAGTTGTCCGCACCGGTAAGCTTTTTATGTTTTTCGGAGTCGAGTGTTTTTATGTCGTACAGGAACGACGCGCCTAAGCTGCGCGCTTTTTCGAAGAAATCCCACTGTCCGAAGCCGCATGTTTCGATAGCGGCATCGATGTTTTCGTCTTTTGCCAAACGAAGCAGCTCGAGTGAAAACGCGGGCTGATGCAAAGGCTCGCCGCCGGAGATCGTCATTCCGCCGTTCGATGTCTCATAAAACACCTTGTCCTTGACGACCTCTTTCATCACTTCTTCGGCGGTAACATATTTCCCGCATATGTCGCACGCTTCGTTCAGGCAGACATCGACGCAGCGGCCGCATTTTTTGCACTTGTCTCTATTTATGATAAGCCGGCCGTCTTCTATTCGGCGATTGTCGCACACCGTTATGCATCTGCCGCAGATGGTGCATTTCGACGCATATGTTATGAGCTGCATCTCACGCTGCTGCGATTCCGGATTGTGGCACCAGATGCATTTGAGCGGGCAGCCCTTTAAAAACACCGTAGTGCGGATACCGTCGCCGTCGTGAAGGCAGAACCTCTGGATGTTGAAGATGACGCCTTGAGTTTTATTTCCTTCAGTTGTCTTATTTTGCATTATTTTATTCATCCGCCGAATACGCGCATCATTTCGTCAAGCCTGCCGTTGACCGCCGCATACTCGCGTTTTATCGCCGCGCATTCGTCCTCGATTATTTTTTTCTCCGAAAACGGTATATGCCTGCCGTTTATCAGCTGGTAATTTTCGTGGCCTTTTCCCGCGAAGAGCACGATATCGCCCGGCTTTGAATGGTCGACCGCATATCTGACCGCCTCTTCGCGGTCGTTTATTCGTATCCTTTCGCAGTCGCGCGTAAAACCGGCGATGATCTCGTCAGAAATCGCGCTGACCGGCTCTTCAGCCGGATTATCCGCCGTTATGATGCAGAAATCGGCCAGCTCCGAAGCAGCGGCCCCGAGGCCGGCGCGACGCGATTGGGAGCGGCCGCCGACCGAACCGAAAAGGCACACGAGCCGCTTCGGATTATATGCCCTTAGCGTTCCAAGCGCGGCGCGAAGGCTTGCTTCGTTGTGCGCATAATCGATGACAAATGTGCGTTCGGGCATGTCGCCGACTATCTCGAACCTGCCGCAGACTTTTATGCTCGCAAGCGTTTTTACCGCATCTTCGATTTTGACGCCGAACACGCCCGCGATGGCGATCGAAGCAAGCGCGTTTTCAACCGAGAACATGCCCGGCTGCGGAACCTTTACGCCGACGCGCGAACCGTTTTTTATACATACGTCGAACGTAACGCCGAGCTCGCTGCTGTCCATGTAGTTTTCTGCGTTTGTAGATATATAATCCGCTTCGATTTCGGCAGACGAAGAAAACGAAATTTTATTTTCCACATCTGCCGTTACATAGTCCGAATGCTTGCACGATGCGTTGTATACGACCGGTCCGTCGACATAGCTGCGTATGAATTCCGTCTTACAGTCCCTGTATTCGTCGAAATCCTTGTGCTCGATCCCGCCTATGTGGTCGGGCGACAGGTTGAGAAACGCGCCGGCGGCAAAACGCAGCCCTCTTATTCGCCGCTGCTTGACGGCCTGTGAGCTTACCTCCATCACAACATATTCGGCGCCCGCCGAAACAAGCTGCGAGAAATGGCGCTGCAGGTCGAGCGACTCCGGCGTTGAGTTCGCCGTTATCGAGTTGTAATTGCCGTAGCTGACGCCGCAGGTGCTGATATAACCCGTTTTCATGCCGGCCGCGTTCAGAATGGCGGCCGTCATGATCGTCGTCGTCGTCTTCCCTTTCGTTCCGGTTATACCGATAATCTTCAGCTTTTTTGAAGGATAATCGTAAAAGCCGGCCGCCGCGTCGGCCAAAGCCGCGCGCGAATCGGGAACCACAATCTGCGCGGCGTCGTCCGGCAGCGGCAGAACGCGCTCGACGACAAAAGCCCGGCAGCCGGTCTTATACGCGTCGGCGGCGTATTTGTGGCCGTCCTCGACCGCGCCGACGATACAGAAGAAAAGCGTGCCGCCGACAGCCTTGCGTGAATCGTAGACGAGCAGCATGATCGAACGGTCGTCTTTGGTGCCCTCGCGATGCGCGCCGGGCATAAACGATTGAATTTTGGAAAGTTTCATGTTGTTACCTTACTGTATTTCGATACAGAAGCTTTCTTTGAAAAATCATCCGGGAAACCGCACGGCTCGGCGCCGCACGCGACGATAGACACGTAAGCGAGCACCTCGAGCGAGTCGGTGACGGGCGCGTCGAGCTTCACCTCGCGCGCGAACACGGAAAGTTCCGTACAGCCGAGAATAAGGCGGTCGCAGCCTTTATCCAGCAGACGGTTTATCGCATGATTGAACTCGACCGCCTGGCTCGATTCGTCGCCGAGCCTGATTCCGCGCTTAACGCAGTCGTATATGACGGCGTTGACGGCGGCTTGTCCGCGCGCGTCCGGCACGGCGCATTCGATGCCGACATCGTCGGCGGCCTTCTGATAGGTGTGCGTGCTGATCGTTCCTTCTGTCGCAAGAATGCCGATCTTTTTAGCGCCGAGCGCCGCGCAGTGCGCCGCCGTTTCTCTTACTATATGTACGAGCGGCACGCCGGCGACATCGGCAAGGCTGTCGTAAAAGTAATGCGCGGTGTTGCAAGGTATCGCGATGATCTCCGCGCCGAACGCGACAAGGCGCCGCGCGTCGGCGGCCATGTACGAAAGCGGGTCGAGGTTCGATTTGCCCGTAATGAACGCCGTGCGGTCGGGCGTGCTCGCGCGCGAGGACAGCACGATGTCGATGTGATCCTGATCGCGCACGGCGAACGTGCGCTCCGTCACAAGCTCGTAGAAATACGCGCTCGACATCGGGCCGAGGCCGCCTAATATACCGAGCATCTTATATTTCGACAAATGTACCACTTCCCATCAGCGCTTTTTACAGTAAGTCTTGAACTTTTTATTTTGCCTGCGGAGCTGCTCGGCGACGCACAGAAGCCGCATCGGGGAGCGCAGATCGTACGGATAAATCAGCGACGAGTACGACTTTTTGCTCTTTTTCAGGGCGTCCGCCTTGCGCGCGAGCGTTTCGTCCGCGACGTAATCCATAACGACGCGGTGAGGTATCGAGCGCCAGTAGACAGTATCCTCGTTTATATCGCAGCCGGTAAGGCCGTCGGTCGCGTCGGCGACAAGCAGTTTAGCTATATTGTGTCCTGAAGCTGTGACATAGTAGTTGCTGCGCCCCTGGCGCAGGTTGATCTCGAAGGCGCGGCATATGCCGGTCTCGGGGTCGTATTTAAGGTCGAAGTTCGAAAAGCCCGTGTAGCGCTCGCTTTCGAGCATCGAGCGGAAGCGCTCGCAAAGCGCCGCGTCCGGCTCGGTTATGATAGCGGCGTGGTTGCCGAGGCCGTGCGGCGTGTGCTCCTCGAGCAGCACGTGGCCGAGGCACATCATCCTGACCTTGCCGTTCGCGTCCGAGTAAGCGGTCAGCACGCGCATTCCGTCGTCGCCGCCGGGAATGAATTTCTGCACGATCATCTCGTCGGCGTAGCCGGACGCGTATATCTTGTCCATGATGGCGGCGGCTTCGCCGGCGTCCGCGGCGACGTAGACCTTCTTCATGCCGTCGAACGGGTGTTTCCAGTACTGTATCGACGACGACGGCTTGACGACGACAGGATAGCCGAAGCCGAGCGACGACGCCTCGAGGTCGGAGCGCAGGTAATTTTTATTTAAAACGCACGTTTTCGGGTAGTCGATGCCGTATTTGTCGCATAAGCGGTAGAAGCCCGCTTTGCGCGTGAGCTCCTCGACCGCGTCCGCCGACGGTGCGGGCGCGAAATAGTATTCGCGCAGCTTCGCCGCATGGCGCACGACCATGGCGGTGTAATCGTCCGTACAGCCGAGCAGGATCAGAAGCGAGCCTTCGTTCTTTCGCGCGAAGGATATGAGCGTGTCGAGCATAACCTCGTCGTCGTCGAGACGGTCGACCGTCGTGAAATCGATTATGCGCGAGTATTTTGTCGCAGAGACGGCATACCGACCGAAGGCGTGCGAACGCACGCCGTACGCTTCGTGAAACGCGCGCGCGATGTTGTAGCAGTTTAAGTCGGCGCCGAGCAGCACCGGTACTATCGGTTTCATATACAGATTAACAGACCCTTTCATATCGCCGGCTTCGCCGGTTCGTCGATGAAAAAGCGTTTATACCACGTGAGAAACGTAAACGCGACCCATATTTTTCTGCCGTTGTTCTCTTTCCCTTCGCGATGCGCGTCGAGCAGACGCATCAGCGCCCGCGTATCGAAGAACTCGGCCGCGTAATCGGAGGTGAAGTACGACTTAACGATGTCGTAGTACTTGTCCTGCGCGAGCCAGTACTTGATCGGCACCGGGAAGCCGAGCTTGGGGCGGTTAGCCCACTCGTCCGGCAGCGTCAGGTTTGCCGCCTGACGCAGGATGTATTTCGTGTTTTTACCGTTTATCTTATAGTTAGCGGGAATTTTCTCGGCTTCGGCCATGACGACGCGGTCGAGGTACGGAACGCGCAGCTCGAGCGAATGAGCCATGCTCATTTTGTCCGCTTTGAGCAGTATGTCGCCCGGCAGCCACATATGGATGTCGAGGTACTGCTTCTTTTCAAGCTCCGTTTTACCCTTGACGGCGGCGTAAATGCTGTCGGTCAGGTCGCGCACGGTCACGCTGCCCTTGTATTCGGGCGTAAGCAGCGCTTCGGCTTCGCTGTCGGCGAACACCATAGCCTGTCCGACGAAGTAGTCCTCGGGCCGTCCGCTCGAGCGTATGATCATCTCGCGCCCCTTGAAGTACGGCATTTTTTTCGCAACAGACGCGGCGGCGCCGCGAAGGGGGGCGGGCAGCTTTTTATATCTGCGCTGCGCGGGCGTGTCGTCGTACCACTCGTATCCGGCGAAGATCTCGTCAGCGCCCTCGCCGGACAGAACGACGGTCACATGCTCGCGCGCGAGCCGGGTCAAGAACCACAGCGGAACGCTCGACGGGTTCGCCTGCGGCTCGTCCATGTGGTACTGTATGTCCGCGAACGCGTCGAAGCACTCGTCCGCGCTGATCTCGTAGCGGTAGTTTTTTATGCGGAGCAGCTTCGACAGCTCGGCGGCTTCGTCCGTTTCGTCGAAGTTCGGGTGGTGTCCGGCGTAATCGCGCCCGAAGCCGACCGAAAACGTCTCGTCGGGCATCTGCGCCGCCGTTATATAGCTTGAGTCGACGCCGCCGGATAAAAACGAGCCGACCTTAACGTCGCTGATGCGGTGCGCTTCGACGCTCTCGCGGATTATGCCGTCGAGCCGCTTCGCGCACTCATCGGGCGGATACGGGTAATTCTTATCGGATTCGAAGTTGACGTCCCAGAAGCGCTCCTTCTTCATCTCGCCGGTCGCGGTGTCGTAGACGAACTTCGTCGCGGGCGGCAGCTTGTACACGCCCTCGAAAAACGTCTCCTCCTGCGCCGAATACTGAAGCGTCAGATAAGGGCGCAGCGCGTTTTTGTTGAGTTTCTTGACAAAGCCGGGGTGGTCGAGAAATGATTTTATCTCGCTGCCGAAAATGAAGCCGCCGTCTTTGGCGAATGTATAATAAAACGGTTTGATGCCGAAGAAGTCGCGGGCTCCGTGCAGCGTCTTTGTCGCCGCATCCCATATCGCGAACGCGAACATGCCGCGCAGCATATCGGGCAGAGCGTCGCCGTACTCCGCGAAACCGCGCAGCAGAACCTCGGTGTCGCACGATGTGCGGAAGACGTGTCCCGCGGCCTCGAGCTTCGCGCGCAGCTCCATGAAGTTGTATACCTCTCCGTTGTAAACGATCGTGTAGCGGCCGTCCTCGGTGCTCATCGGCTGGTTCGCCTGTGCGGAAAGGTCGATTATCGACAGGCGGCGGAAGCCGAGCGCGGCTCCGTCGCCGAAATAATAACCGTCCGCGTCAGGGCCGCGGTGTATGATCCTGTCCGTCATGGCGCGAAGCACCGCTTCCGTATCGGCGACGAAACCCGTATATCCGACAAAACCGCACATTAATGATAACTCCCCGCAATGCTGATATATGAGTAAGACTTTTATACTGAATCTTTATTATAACATAAAAAGGGGTAAAAATAAACAGAAGCGGATTATTTTTTACTTTTGGCCCGAGCGCCTTTTCGCCGGCAATTTTTTCCGTTACTACTGTAAAAATACCAAAGAGACGCTGCCAAGGCAACGTCTCTTTTATATTGCGAAAAGTTATCGCAGGTCGGCGATCTCGAGCAAGAGCTTCTCCGTCTTTTCCCAGCCGAGGCACGGGTCCGTGATGGATTTCCCGTATACGCAACCGTCGGGCTTCTGGTTGCCGTCCTCGATGTACGATTCGATCATCAGCCCTTTGACGAGCTTATAGATGTCAGGTGAGTGGCGCGTGCTGTGGAGGATCTCCTTTGCGATTCTGGTCTGCTCCTCCCACTTCTTGCCGGAGTTCGCATGGTTCGTGTCAACGATCACGGCGGGGTTCGCCAAACCGCTTTCGTTGTAGTGTTCGCACAGCACGATAAGGTCCTCGTAGTGGTAGTTCGGCTGCGACTGGCCGCGCTTGTCGACCGAGCCGCGAAGGATCGCGTGGGCGAGCGGGTTGCCCTTGCTCTGCACCTCCCAGCCGGAGTAGACGAAGACGTGCGGATGCTGCGCGGCCGTTATCGAGTTCATCATAACCGAGAGGTCGCCGCTCGTCGGGTTCTTCATGCCGACCGGGATATCGAGGCCGCTCGCGGTAAGGCGATGCTGCTGGTTTTCGACCGAGCGCGCGCCGACGGCGACATACGAGAGTACGTCAGAAAGGTACTGGTGGTTTTCGGGGTAGAGCATCTCGTCCGCGCAGGAGAAGCCCGTCTGCGAGAGCGCGTTCATGTGCAGCTTGCGGATCGAGATCAGCCCTTTGAGCATGTCGGGGTTGGCCGTGGGGTCGGGCTGATGCAGCATGCCCTTGTAGCCGTCGCCGTTCGTGCGCGGTTTGTTCGTGTAGATGCGCGGGATGATCACAAGCTTGTCGGCGGTCTGCTCCTGTACGCGGCGCAGACGCGAGATGTAGTCGAGAACGGCGTTTTCGCGGTCGGCCGAGCAGGGCCCGATGACAATCACCAGTTTATCGCTCTTTCCGCGGAACACGTCCTGTATTTCGCGGTCGTTTGCTTTCTTTTTTTCGGCAAGCTCCTCCGACAGCGGGTACATATCCTTGACTTCTTTCGGGAGCGGGAGCTTGCGTTTGAATTCCATATTCATATCTATTATTCTCCGTTCGGTTGATTCTGTTTGATATCGAAATAGCTGCGGCGTTCGGTGGAAAGGCGCATCATCGCGCGAATGCTGTCGCTGTCTTCGCGCTCGATAGCGTCGCGGAGCTGCATAAATTTATCGGTGAAGATATCCATCTGGCGCAGCAGCTGGTCTTTATTCAGCAGGAACAGCTCGCTCCACATCCTGTCGTTGATCTTCGCGATGCGCGTAAGGTCGCGGAACGAATCGCCCGTGTAATCGACGAGATGCTGCGAGTCCTTGCAGACCATGAGCGAAACGGCGATGCAGTGGGTCAGCTGCGAGAGGAAGCCGATCATTTCGTCGTGCTCCTCGGGCGACAGCGTCGATATGCGCGCGAAACCGAGCGTCTCGCCGAGCCGGCGGCATTTATCTATGGCGCTGGGCGTGTTTTTACCGGTGGGCGTGACTATATAGTTCGCGCCTTTGAATATCTCCTTCGTCGCGTTGCGCACGCCGCTCGATTCGCGCCCCGCCATCGGGTGCGCGCCGATAAATTCGAGGTCGCTTCGCAGCATGTTCTGAACGTCGTACACAACCGCGCATTTGACGCCGGTGACGTCCGTGAGCAGCGCTCCGCTTTTAATCGCGCTTTGGTTTTCGGAAAGCCACGCCGTCAGCGCCTTGGGGTATAACGCAAAGATTATCAGGTCGAAGCGGCCGATATACGACGGGTCGGGCTTTACGCCTTCCGGCGCGGCGATGCCGTGCGATATGATGCCGCGGTAAAGCGCGTAGTCGATATCGTCCCGCTTGTGCGAGACGGCGCCCACCTCGTAACCGGCGTCGGTCAGCGCTTCGGCATAGCTGCCGCCGATGAGACCGAGGCCGACGATGAGTATTTTAGTGTTCAGGTCAAGCATCGTACATCTTCACCTCCGCTCCGATCGATTGCATCACCTTAAAAAAGTCCCTCCAGCTCTTTGCGACAGCCTGCGCGCCGCGTATCTCGCCACCGCACAGCGTGCACAGCACCGCCAGCGCCATCACGATGCGATGGTCGTTGTGGCCGTCGAGCGGTTCTGACGGCTCGTGCAGTGTTCCGCTTATGTCCGCTGTGTTATCACCGACATCGACGCGGATGCCGAATTTTGCAAGCTCCCGCGCCATCGACGCGGCCCTGTCGCTTTCCTTGAGCCGCAGGCGCGCCGTTCCGGTGAAGTGTGCGCCGCCCTTAGCGGCGGCTGCGGCGAAAAGTATCGGTCCGAGGTCGGGGCAGTCGGATATATCGATGACCTCGCCGCGGTCTACCCGCTCGAATAGCGAAACACAGACCTTATCGCCCTGAAAGCTGTTCTCATCGAGCCCTTCCACCCTGACGTCCCCGCCGAGCGCGTTTAGTGCGTACAAGAACGCGGCGTTTGACCAGTCGCCTTCGCAGACGGTTTCGACCGGCTTGTATTTCTGTCCGCCCGCGACATGGTATCTGTCGCCGTCCGCATCGACTTTTATCCCGAAGCTGCCGAGCGCGTGAATCGTCATGTCGACATACGGCCTGCTTTCGAGCGCGGTCGTGATTATTACGTCGCCGGACGAATCCGTCAGGGGCAGCGCGTAAAGAAGGCCGGTTATAAACTGGCTGCTCACGTCGCCTCGCAGCCGGTATTCGCCGCCGGTCAGCTTTCCGGCGACCGACAGGCTCTCGTCTTTTTTATTAAATATTACGCCGGATTTGCTCAAAACATCCTCGTATACGCTTACGCCGCGTTCGATCAGGCGGCGCGTGCCGTAAAATTCGCCGCCATCTCCGAGTGCGAGCGCAATCGGTATAAAAAACCGCAGCGTGCTTCCGCTCTCGCGGCAATAGAATCTGCCGCCGTTTATCGCAGCGCCGCCGTTGCCGCAGACGGTCAGCGTGCCGTTATCAATCTCATACCCCGCTCCGAGCTGCGATATGCAGTCGAGCGTGGCCGAGATGTCCTCGCTTTCTGCGAAACCTTTTATTATGCTTTTGCCGTCGGCAAGCGCCGCCCCTATTATCAGGCGATGCAGGTAGCTTTTTGACGGAGGCGCTTTGACGGCTCCGGTTACATGTGATTTCTTTATCTTTACGTTCATTTTTTTGACCCGATATGCTCCGCCAGCCAGTCCATCGCGGCGAGGTAGCCGTCAAGCCCCATGCCGCTGATCGTATGCTGCACGACGTCGCGGATATAGCTGATCCGGCGGAACGGCTCGCGGCTGTTTACGTCGGAGATATGCACCTCGACCGTCGGTATCGGCACGCTCTTTACGGCGTCGGCGATCGCGACGGATGTGTGCGTATACGCGGCGGGATTGAACACGATGCCGTCGACTCCGTCGAAATAAGCCTTCTGGATCGCGTCCACAAGGTCGCCTTCATGGTTGGACTGGTACAGTTCGACCTCGACGCCGAGCTTCTCCGCGTGTGCCTTTATCATGTCGCAGAGGTCGGCGTAGCTTGACCTGCCGTATATGTCCGGCTCGCGGATGCCCAGCATGTTGATGTTAGGGCCGTTCAATATAAGCAACTTCATCGGCAGATCACCTCGTCGTATATTTTTTTAGCAACGTCGTATGCATCGCTGTCGCCGTCGACCGTGATATCGGCGGCGGCGCGGTATTTATCGTATCGCTCGCCGTACAGCCTCCGAAGCGCGTCCTTATCGGCCGAAAGAGGCCTGTCCGGCGCCGCGACGAGCCTGTCGGGCGAGCGGTCAATAAAGACGATCACGCTGTTGCGGCGCAGAGCTCTTACGTTGCGCGCGTCGAGGATGCAGCCGCCGCCGGTCGAGATAATGATGCCCTTTTTATCGGCATACTCAGCCGTGACACCGCGCTCAATGCGTCTGAATTCACCTTCGCCGTCTGATGCGAATATGTCGGAGATTTTTCTGCCTTCGCGCTGCTCTATAATGTCGTCGAGATCCGCCGATTCCCTTCCCGTCATCGAAGCGAGTATCTCTCCGACGGTTGTTTTGCCGCATGTCGGCATTCCGATGAGCGCGATATTGCGCATGTCGGACGTTATTTTTTCGAACACTCGGTCGATTAATACTTCCTTCGCCGCGGTTCCGGTGAACAGAGCCGAAGCATACACCGCCTGCGCCACGAGCATGTAAAGGCCGCCGCACGCTTTGATGCCGCGCTCGCGCGCGTCGAGGACGAGATTCGTGTTGAGCGGATGGTATATGGCGTCGACGACGCCTTCGAGCATCGCGAAGTGTGCTATGTCGATCGGACATCCGTCCGTATTCGGATACATGCCTACGGGCGTTGTGTTGATGATTATCTTCGCGTCCGGATGAAGCGCCGCCGCCTCGTCGTATGTGCAGCTCCCGTTGCCGCCGCGCGAAACCGTAATGACCGGGTCTGCGCCCAACGCCGCCGCAACCGCGCGAGCTGTCTTCGATGTACCGCCCGTGCCGAGTACGAGCGTTTTTCTGCCCGTTAAATCGATGCCCGCGCGATTGATAAGCGCCGTCATTCCGGCAAAATCGGTGTTGTAGCCGTACAGCCTGCCGTCTTTGTTGACGACCGTGTTGACCGCACCGATCGCTTTAGCGTCGTCCGAAATCACGTCGAGATACGGCATGACCTTCTCTTTATACGGGATCGTGACGTTGATGCCGAGGAAATCGCGATTGCGCATGAAGCCGTCGACCTCGTCCGGCGCGAGCTCGATGAGTTCGTATTCGTAACCGGCTATGCTTTCGTGTATCTCCCGCGAGTAGCTGTGCGAAAGATGCTCGCCGATAAGTCCGTACTTCATTTTCCTACTCCGTTTAACAGTACATCCGTGCCGTACCGCATCGCCAGAAGATCTGCTGTCACAATCGCCGCGACGCTGTCGATAACCGGGCAGATGCGGCGGATTATCGCGGGGTCGTGGCGGCCGTGTATGATAAGCTCGGTCTCGCGCCCGGCGACGAAGTCGACGGTCTGCTGAGGCTTTGAAATCGAGGGCGTCGGCTTGACCGCGCAGTTGAACAATACGGGCATACCGTTTGTGATTCCGCCGTTGATTCCGCCGTTGGAGTTCGTCGCTGTAACCACCTTTCCGTCAATTATGCGGAGCGCGTCGTTATAGGCGCTGCCGCGCAGCCTGCAGCCGTCGAAGCCGGCGCCGAATTCGATTCCCTTGACGGCGCCAACACCGAACAGCGCGCGGCTCAGCATGCTTTCGACGGAGTCGAACCACGGCTCGCCTACGCCCGCCGGTATGCCGCAGATCGCCGTCTGCACCGCGCCGCCGACGCTGTCATGGTCGGCCGCGGCCGCGGCGATGGCGGCTGTGATTTTCTCTTCTGCGCCTTCATCTAGTACGGGGAATGCTTTACTGTTGAGAAGCGAAATGTCGGCTGCAACGTCACCGAACGGCCTGTCGCATACGTCGGCGCAGCGGAGGATATGCGTGCCGACCCTGACGCCGATATTCTCGAGCGCGGGTATGACAATGCCGCCCGCGGCGACGAGCGCCGCCGTTATTCTGCCCGAAAAATGGCCGCCTCCGCGGTAGTCCTCATAACCGTGATACTTGACATGCGCCGCGTAATCGGCGTGCGACGGGCGCGCGACGCCGTATTCGTAGTCGCCGCTGCGAACGTCGACGTTCGGAATCATGATGCAAACGGGCGAACCGGTGGTGCGGCTGTTGAAAACGCCGCTTATAATTTTAAATTCGTCCGGCTCGCATCGCGCGGTCTCTGTCTTGCCGTGCGGGCGGCGGCGCGAGAGGTACTTCGCGATGACGTCTTCGTCGACGGCGATCCCGGGCGCAATGCCGTCTATGACGCAGCCGACGCCCTCGCCGTGGCTTTCGCCGAATAAGGTCACCGAAAGGCTTTCTCCGATGGTATTTTTCATAATTCACAGCGCCTTTCTGTAATTATCAAGACTTGCGGATATTTCGTCGAGCGTCATGGTGCGAAACTCGAACGAACCTATTGCATCGACATAGACGACGCTGACGCCGCCG
>DBRA01000068.1 GCA_002305445.1 Clostridiales bacterium UBA1380
AGTGGCTTTTTTGTTGGGTTATGAATATTATTATGCCGTTATGGCCGTAATCGGGCTCTCGGCGCAAAATATTTAATACATTATAAAAAACAGAAAACACAGGTTAATAAACTATACAAAAATAAAGTTGACACAAAAAAATAAGAATATTATAATATAATGAACAACTTATTAAATAAGGAGCGATCTATGAAAAAACGCGTTATCTCACTGCTTATTGCCGTGCTGATCGTACTGCTTCCCGCATGCGCTCAGTCGACCGACGATAAAGACACACAGAACGCCGGCGATTCGTCGGGATCGGCTGTTGACAGTTCCGTCGAAGCGGCTGAAACCGAGCGTTTATACCCTGATCTGCCCGATAAGAATTATAATAACGAAGCGTTTACGATACTTGTTTCATCCAACAACGAGTACGGAACGGTCAAGGACGATTTCACCGCCGAGGAGATGAACGCCGAGCCGATAAACGACGCGCGCTACGTGCGCAACACCACGGTCGAGGACAAATTCGGCGTCGACATCAAAGTCATCCAAGCCGACCTCGGTTCGGACGTCGGCTACAACCTCGTTAAAACGAGCGTAACATCGGGCGATTTCGCTTACGATTTCGCGATGGTGTGCGGATACGCGGCATGCAAGCTCGCGACGCAGAACTACCTGCTCGACCTCAAGAAGGTGCCGTATATTGGCCTCGACAAGCCGTGGTGGGATCAGAAGGCAAACTCCGACCTGACTGTCTTCAACCACCTGTTCTATACGACCGGCGATATCAGCACCGCCGACAACGAGGCCACCTACTGCATCATGTTCAATAAGAACCTGATCACCGACCTTAGAATGGAAGATCCCTACGAGCTTGTCAGAACCGGCAAGTGGACGATAGACAAGTACATCGAGATGGCGGGCTCGGTCTCGACCGACCTCGACGGCGACGGCAAGTACACGAAGGACGACCAGTACGGCGCGCTGATCTGGGACGACACGATGATGGGTATCGTCAACGCCGCCGGCGAAAAATGCTCGTCCGTCGAAAACGGCGAGATAAAGCTGACGCTTAACTCGGAAAAGACCGTCACGATGATCGAGAAGTTCTTCTCTTTCGCGTTTGACAAGACCCGCGCCTACACGTACCAGCGTTACAACTGGGACGACAAGCTGCTCTGCACGATGTTCATGAACAACCAGGCGCTGTTCATCAACCAGCTCATGCAGCTCATTCCGAAGCTGCGCGAGATGAACGCCGACTTCGGCATAATACCGTACTTCAAGTACGACGAGGCGCAGAAGGAATATTACAACACCGTCGGCTCGTGGCACAGCGTGTTCCTCTGCGTGCCGAAGGTTCAGAAGGATGTCGAGCGCACCGGTATAGTCATCGAAGCGCTCGCCGCGGAATCGAAGTATACGGTCACGCCCGCGTACTACGACATCACGCTCAAGACGAAGGCCGCGCGCGACGAGGAGTCCGGCGAAATGCTCGACCTCATCTTCCAGACGCGCATCTACGACCTCGGCTGGTACTACCAGTTCGGCAACTACAACGAAAGCGTCATGAACCTGCTGCGCAACTTCCAGAACGAGTTCACATCGATGTACAAGAGAACCGAGAAAGCGGCGCAGAAAATGATCGACAAGACGAACGAAGCCTTCCGCGAAGCGGATACGGATAACGGCTGATAAAGCCCGCGACACGTTTAAAAGCAAATAACTGCCGGCAAAATCCGCGGGATGCGCGTATGGCAGATAACGGCCGGCAGCATCCGCGGAACCGTCAAATAATAGAAATCGCCGCATGAACCGTTAATCGGTTCATGCGGTTTTTTCGCGCCCGCACCCTCGCCTCCGGCGCGGGATATAAAAAACGCTGTAATGCTGCAGTTTATCGAAAATTGATTGAATAAAACGGCGGCAATTACACAATCATAATAGCGGAGGTGAATTTATGCAGCTTACTCAGAAAGAAACATCCCTTCTCAAGGACATGAAAGATTACGAAAAGCTGTGCGTCGATAAGTACACCAAATATTCGTCGAGCGCAAACGACCCGCAGCTGAAAAACCTGTTCTCCGAAGCCGCCAAGATCGAGCAGTCGCATTACGACACGCTTTCGAGGATCGAAAGCGGCTCCGCGCCGCAGCAGAACGGCAGCAATCAGTTGCAGCCCACATTCACGGCGAAGTACACGAGCACCGACAACGCCGAAAAGCAGAACGACGCGTATCTGTGCTCCGACCTGCTCGAGACCGAAAAAGGCGCGTCGCATCTTTACGACACGTGCGTGTTCGAATTTACCGATGCCACGCTCCGCGACGCGTTGAACCAGATTCAGAAGGACGAGCAGCACCACGGCAAAATGCTCTACGACTACATGTCAAAGAACGCAATGTACTCCTAACGCGCGATATACCTTTTGAAACGCAAGGACTTCCTACCGGATATGGGAATCTGAAAAAGCGCCGTACGACACGCTGTCGCGAGTCGTACGGCGCCGCGCTTTATGTTATGGTTGCTTTTTCTCGCCGTCCGTGTTATCGGGCGGGAGCGTGCATTTTACGTAGGCTTCGCCGGGCGACGCCATTACGCCGAACACTGCGTCGACTTTGATCTTCATTGTCTGTGACATGGTGATACGGCAGCTGCCGCTCGACGTGTCGCATTCGGCTGTCGGTTCGCCGCAGCATTCGTATGTTACGCGGTCGACTCTCACATAAGGGATGAGATCAACCGGCATGCTGACGTCCGCGTATTCTAACGCGGTCTTTGAATAAGCGTTATCCGGACGGCGTTCTCTTCTGTATTTATAAGACGCGCCGCCCTCGTTTTTCGCAGCGGTCATATTACATAGTTAAGCAACTGCTTTTTGCAGTTACTTCAATCTCTTCTGTTATTGACGCCGCGGCTTTCCACAATGGGGTCATCCGCGACGGCTGTTGCGGTGAATGATAAAGGTACGGCTACGCAGATTGTCTGAGTAACGACGAACCTGCAGGAGCCGTTTTTACTTCCTCTGGGCGGCGGTCCGCCGGGCCTTACGACAGGATCTCCGCAGCACCTGACCTCTGCGGGTCCGCATCTGACGCTCGGTGTAACGTCTACGGCCACGCAAACATCCATGGATTGATAGCATACATCGGTGCATTGTCTGCCTGGGGGCGGAGGTATAATTGCGTCGGGTCCCAGCCCTTCGGGCTCAAACTTTTCGGGTTCGGACATTTCGGGTTCCTGCTTTTCGGGCTCGCGCTTTTCAGGTTCGCGTTTATCGGGTTCCTGACTTTCAAGTTCACGCTTTTCGGGTTCGAATTCCAAGGCTGCTGTCTGCCCTCCTTTCTATGTCGGGCTGTTATAAGCATATGCGAATGGTTGTCCGGGCGCTACGCGCGGCGCTTCGGCGCTGCGGGCTGTATATGCGCGATACAGGCTCGCAAAGCGTTGCCGACGCTGTTGTAAGTCGAAAATGCTTGTATTTATGCATAATAAAAAATATCCGGTGCGCCCCGTATGGTTCGGCGCGCCGGATTGCAGTATTCTGTAATGTTGTGTACCCCGTATCGCGTATGCGGAAGGATTCGCGCATGAGTCGCGCGTCAGCTCAGACAGCGGCGGCGGCATTTATATCGGCGCATCGTAAGCGCGCAGGATTATGCATGAATGTGTAAAGCCGCCGCCGTACATTTCGGCCGCTTCGCTTAACTTTCATGCACCGCACGCAGCGTTAATCAACTCTCGTCCGGCGGGCCGGTCAGCCGCCTCTTGAGATTCTCTATGTCGAGCTCAAGCTGCTTCTCCGCCGATATATCGTAAAAAACGGCCAGCAGAAGGCTTTTTTCTTCTGTTCCGGCGATGTTTCGTATATGAATTCTGTACCATGTCTTCACTCCGGCGCTGTCCGTGTGATAGTATTCGCATGTCGCGAGCGTCTTTGACTCGCCCGCGCGCGTTATCGCGTTCGATACCGCCATCCCGTACCCGCTCTTGAACAGCGCTTCCGCCAAAAATTCGCACGAATCGCCGCAGTCGAACGCCTGCCGGAACGCGCCGTTGACGCGGACAGCGGTGAAATCGCGGCCGGTGTATTCGATGACGACCATCGGCTGCTTGATTCTGCCGTAGAACTGCTCGGCTTCGGGCGTGCTGCAGACCAGCGCGCGGTACAAAGTCCGGTCGTCGGCGCTGCGTCGCGCACAGTGACCGTCGGCGCAGCACCTGAGAAGGCGCTTGTAATCTTCGACCGGCATCGGCTTCGCGTAATAATAACCCTGTATATAGTCGCAGCCGAGCGCGGTCACAAGCTCGGCTTGCTCCTTTGTCTCGACGCCTTCGATGATTACCGGCATACCGAGCCACTTAGACATCCGTATCGTCGACGCGATTATCTTAACCGTTTTGTCGTTGCAGTCGGAGGGACCGCGCGAGGATATGACCTTCATATCTATCTTCAGAATATCGAAGTCGAGGTCCTTAAGCGTGTTGAGCGACGAATAGCCGCAGCCGAAATCGTCCATCATAATTATGAATCCGGCCTTGCGCAGCGCCGCTATCGTCCTCTGGAACTGTTGCGTGTTTTCGTTGTATGCGCTTTCGGTGATTTCAAGATTGAGCTGAGAGGGGTCGATCCCGTATCGTTTCGTAAGGCTGATAAGGATCGACGCGAGCGCCGAGTTATAAAAATTGACGCGGCTGACGTTGACGGAGACTGGCGCGTGCGGCATACCCATCGCATTCAGGCGCGCGATGTCGGCGCAGACGGTTTCCCAGACGTAAAAGTCAAGCCGGCTGATGAAGCCGTTCTTCTCGAATACGGGGATGAATTCGCTCGGCGGGATGATTCCCTTTTCGGGGTGGATCCAGCGGACGAGCGCTTCCGCGCCGTAGGGTTTACCGCTGTCGACCGCGTATTTGGGCTGATAGTACACAACAAACTGGCGCTGCTTCAGAGCCTGGTTCATCGCGCCGACAATCTCGGTCTCGCGTGCGGCGAGCTCGCCCATAGACTTTTTATAGTATTCGATGAGGCGCAGGTAATTGCCTTTGCATTTTTTCGCGGCCATGCTCGCGTTGTCGTACATGTTCTCGACCGGCATCGCGTTGTCTTCGATTATGTATATGCCGATGCTTGGGACAAGCTCGAAGTCGCTTTTATAGGATTTGAAAAGCAGACCCGCGGACTCCAGCGATCTCTCCAGTTCCCTGCTTGTCTTAAACGGCATGAAAATACAAAAATCATCGGCGCCCATGTGGCCTATGACGGTTTTATCCGCGTCGGCGGCGGTAAGGCTGCGCAGCCTGTCGGCGATGCCAACGAGCAGCGCGTCTCCCTCGGCGGTGCCGAAGAAGGTGTTGATGAGCTTGAAGTTGTCGATGTCGAATCGGATGAACGCGAAGCGCTCGGACGGATGGCGGTCGAGCAGCGCCCGTACGGCTTCGAAAAACTTCATGCGGTTGTAAAGACCCGTCAGCGCGGAATGTTCGGACATGTACTGGAGCTGCGAAAACGCGCTGAGCCGGCTCTGAAGTATCGCGTTTTTGACGCGGAACCTGATGATGTCTGCGTTATACGACTTAAGCACAAAATCCCACGTGCACAGCTCGAGCGCGCGCAGCTCGCTGACCTGAGATTCGTTTTCGGTCACGGCGACGACGGGGATCCCCTCGTATCTGCCGCCGATGGTGAATTCCCGCAGCATCCTGCCGCAGTCCGGCACAGGCTCGGCGAAATCGAGAATCACGGCGCAGATGCTGTCCGCCTCGCGTTCAAGCAGTTCGAGCGCTTCGCCTGCGCACGACGCTTCGATAATGCTGTAGCTGTTTCGCAGTATTTTTTGGAGCAGATAACAGCTGACCTTGTTGTTATCGACAATAAGAACAGTATTCGGCAGCTTGGAACGAATGGATTCGCGAGATGTCACGCGGCTTATATTGAATTTACGTTCCGCGGCGAAATTCATAACTTAAAAATACTCCTTGATTAGCTTAAACTGCCGAATAAAACGTTATAGTTTCCATCAAATGACGGCCCATGGCATACAGAATAACATATCATGTTAAAAATTTCAATACTTAAATCGATATATAATTACATAAAAATAATATTATTAATGTTATTACTAAAAAATGTTACCAAGCGCGAAGGGTATCGGCAACGTAAAAAAGTGTTGCAATTTTAACGCCGCCGTGGTATAATAATTAGCGCTGTGACGATATGCACAGCCAATCGAATACGGAGAGGTATCGAAGCGGTCATAACGGGGCTGACTCGAAATCGTATGACCTTTATGTACCCTCCGAACCCCGGAACCCTTGATTTTGCTGGGTTTTCGGAGGGATCGAAAGCCAAAAATCATATATGTTCTCCCCATCAGTTCTCCCCAAAATCCAGGGTGATTTTCAGGGGTCAGATGTTGAGATAAACACGGAGAGGTATCGAAGTGGTCATAACGGGGCTGACTCGAAATCAGTTTGGGAGCAATCCCACGCGGGTTCGAATCCCGCCCTCTCCGCCAGATTTGAGTGGAAAGCGTCCAGAAATGGGCGCTTTTCACTTTTATCTGTCTTGCGAGATTACCCGCCGTGCTCTTGTTTCCCGACATTCAAGAGGCTTTAATCCCAAGTCCGGAAAGCATCGCGTCAGCTGAGGACAGCTTGGAACTGTACTCCAAGTGAGCGTAGATGTTGGCCGTCGTCGAGAAGTCGCTGTGACCGAGCCATTCCTGAATCTGCTTCATGGGAACTCCGCTGGAGAGCATCAATGAAGCGCAGGAGTGCC
>DBRA01000005.1:0-182 GCA_002305445.1 Clostridiales bacterium UBA1380
GACGAGCCGGAGCAGCTGACGATTGCTCCGGGGGAGGACGAGGCAGCATCCGATGTGAAGAACGCCTGACCTCATGTTCACGCGCGGTTAACAAATGATTATCATTATCAGGTATTATCGCTGCGGCTGACAGTGTATACTTTTTAAACGGTGAGTTCGTGACCATCCTCACCGAGTCCGGT
>DBRA01000005.1:224-933 GCA_002305445.1 Clostridiales bacterium UBA1380
CGGCATTCGGTCTGTCGAGCGGAGTCATTCAGGTCCGGCTGTCCGAATGCCTGACGGTTCTGCCCGTATTCACGCCCGCAGCCGTGCCCGGACTCGCGCTCGGCTGCGTCATATCGAACCTCGTAACCGGCTGCGCGCCGTGGGACGTCGTGTTCGGCAGTCTCGCAACGCTTATAGGTGCTGTCGGAACGTACCTTTTAAGAAAACACCCGTTTACGGCGCCGGTGCCCCCGATACTGTCGAATGTGCTGATAGTACCGTACA
Source organism: Clostridiales bacterium UBA1380 (assembly GCA_002305445.1). Classification (GTDB taxonomy): domain Bacteria; phylum Bacillota; class Clostridia; order Oscillospirales; family CAG-272; genus UBA1380. Next base: position 489 of record DBRA01000005.1, read on the forward strand.
TACTCTCATATGTCTACGGCGCGGAGGGCACGATACCGTTTTTCATGCTGACGGTCGGCGCCGGAGAGATTATTTCATGCGGGGTGTTCGGCACGATGCTGTATCTGGCGCTTCGGAAGCACGAAAACATATTCAAGATTTAATAATTGAGCGCTGCCCGTTTATTTACGGGCAGCGCTCTTTATATACAGTATGCGCCTGTTTATTCGATTTCATTTATCATGTGCGAATTATCTAAAAACGATTGACACATNNTCTTATAATGTTGGCTAGGGTATCCTTGAGCTGTCAAATATTCACGCATAGAAAGGAAGCCGGCATGAGAACGGACGAACTTATAAAGGTTGTACCGCACGAAAGGCAGATCGCGTATCAGAACCTCGAGTTTTATGCGTTCGTGCACTTCAGCCCGAACACGTTTAGCAACCGCGAATGGGGCGACGGA
>DBRA01000005.1:1020-23809 GCA_002305445.1 Clostridiales bacterium UBA1380
GCGGCGGGCGCGGCGACGTCGTGCGCGAGGTGTCCGAAGCGTGCGCGCGCGGAGGAATCAGGTTCGGCGTGTACCTGTCGCCGTGGGACAGGAATTCGCCTTATTACGGCGACTCGCCGCGCTACAACGACTACTACGTCGCCCAGCTCGAGGAGCTTCTGACAAACTACGGAGAGATCTTCTCGGTCTGGTTTGACGGAGCGTGCGGAGAGGGACCGAACGGCAAGCGCCAGGAGTACGACTGGGATCGCTATTACGCGACGATACGCCGCCTGCAGCCGAACGCATGCATCGCGGTGTGCGGCCCCGACATCCGCTGGTGCGGAAACGAAGCCGGCCACTGCCGCAAATCGGAGTGGAGCGTCGTGCCCGCGAGACTGTGCAAAGCGGAAACCGTTGTCAAATCGAGCCAGTCGTCGGAGGCGGATGCGCTGCGGCTTAAAAAGATCGACTCGTCGACGGAGGACCTCGGCAGCCGCGATGTCATGGCGGACGAGCCGTCGGCTGTGTGGTATCCGGCGGAAGTGAACACATCCATCCGCCCCGGTTGGTTCTACCATGAGAGCGAGGACGCGCGCGTCAGATCGCTTGACGACCTGTGGAACGTCTACCTCGGCTCGGTAGGCGCAAACGCGACGTTTCTGCTCAACATACCGCCGGACAGGCGCGGCCGCTTCGCCGACGCCGACGTCGCGCGTCTCGCAGAACTCGGCGAAAAGCTGCGCGACAGCTTCGGGCGGTGCTTATCGGACGACGCCGAGTATTCGTCGCCGGATTTCGACGGCGTACATACCGCGTCCGCTCTGCGCGCGGACGACGAAAATTACTTTAAAACGCCCGACGGCCGCGAGAGCGCGGAGATTACGATAAAAATGCCGGAGAAACGGCCGCTGCGCTTCGTCGTGCTTGCCGAAAACATACGCCTTTCGCAGCGCATAGAAGAATTCGCGGTCGATACAGCCGAGGGCAGCGGCTGGTGCGAAGTTTACACAGGCACGGTCGTCGGCCGCAAGCGCATAGCCGCGCTGCCCGACGGTATTGTGACGGACGCGGTGCGCGTGCGCATAATACGCTCGCGCGTGTCGCCCACGCTATCGTATATTTCACTATATTAATCGAACGGAGATACATAAATGGCTTACGAAGGAATGACCGGCGCGGAGCTGCAGTCGATGCTCAAAAGCAGCGTCAACCTGAAAGCGGGCGACGGATTAAAGGACGATGCGCTGACGCTCTCCGCGGAGCAGATCAAGTGGTGGCGCGACGCGAAGATCGGCTTCATGTTCCACTGGGGGCTGTACAGCATTCCCGGCCGCGGCGAATGGACGATGCATAACGACCATATACCCGCAGACGAATATGCGAAGCTCGCGGACGAATTCGCACCGAAAGCGTTCGACGCGGCGGAGCTTGCCGCGCTCGCGCTTGACGCCGGCGCGCGCTACTCTGTGATGGTCACGCGCCATCACGACGGCTTCGCCATGTGGGACAGCCCCGCGAGCGCGGGCGGCTTCACGTCGTACAACACCGCGGCGCACCGCGATTTTGTGCGCGAGTATACGGACGCGTTCAGGCAAGCGGGGCTCGAGGTCGGCTTATACTATTCGCTTCTCGACTGGCGATTCAACGGCTATTTTCACCCGACCGAGGACCCGGAGAGCGCGCAGGCGCTCAAAAAAGAGGTATACGGGCAGGTCGAGGAGCTTATGACGCGCTACGGACGCATACGCATACTGTGGTATGACGGCGGCTGGCTTGCGCACAAGGGCACCGACGCCGACGCCGCGTGGCTCTGGGAACCGATTAAGCTCAACCTAATGGCGCGCGCGCATCAGCCCGGCATAGTCATCAACCCGCGCTCCGGATATGACGGCGACTTCAAATGCGATGAAGGCGACGGTGACATAAAGGGTGGTATTCTGCCGATGCCGTGGGAGAAGTGCTTCACCTGCACGCGCGCTTGGGGCTACACGCCCGACGAAAAATCGCTTCCCGCATCGCGCATGATATGGCACATCGCGAATGCGGCGGTGCGCGGCGGAAACACGTTGATAAACGTCGCGCCCGACCGAGACGGACGCGTTCCGGAAACGGTGAAAAAGGAGCTGCGTGAAGTCGGCGCATGGCTCAGAGAAAACGGCGACGCGATATATAAAACGCTCGGCGGGCCGGTCGAGCCTGTCGACGGCGTATACGGCTTCACGACCGGCGGCGGTCGCGTCTTCCTGCACATATTCGACGCCGCGGCGATAGCGAAAGAACGCATACCGTACCCGGGGCGCGTCCGCGCGATTAAAACGCTGCGCGGCGAGGACGTGCCGTTCGAGCAGTCGCCGGACGGCGCGCTGACGGTGCGGCCGGATGCATCAGTCCGGGGCGGCGTCGACACAATAGCCGAACTGCTGTTTTGATAAATAAAAGCCGTGCGCACTGAGCGCACGGCTTTTTATTATCGGTTTTTATCCCTGCCAGGTGTTTTCGATCTCCTCGCGGACGATCTCGACGGCGCGGCGCGGCTTGTTCAGGTTGCCGTTGAGCGTGTATGTATCGCGGAACGTGATCTCGAGGATGCAGCCCTTCGCGGCGCGCATCGTCTTACGGATGTGTTCGCGGAAGCCGTCCTCGTCGAGCGCGTACTCGGTGCCGCCGATGAAGAGCGGGGAGGGCTTGCGCTGATAGACGATGCCCGTACCGCGCAGCTGCGCTCCCATGTACTCCTCGTCGCACCAGGGCGATATCGATATCTTGCGCAGATTCGTCAGCTTCGAGAGCGATTTCTCCCAGAAGCTGTGAACCGGCTCGCAGCAGCCGTAGGACAGGCGGCCGAACAGCGACGCGATGCGCTTGTACGCGGGGAAGTAGAACTCGTCGAACATTTCGGGCGAAATGCCGACCGTCTCCTGGCTGTCCATATAGCCCCAGACGTCCTTGAGAGTGATGTCGCCGTCTTTTTTCATCTCGTTCGAGAATGCGAACGTGCCCTGGCCGACCCAGTTGTTGCCGCAGCACGGCGTGAGCAGGTGACGGTGCTCGAGCCCCGTGAAGTATTTGACATAGTCGTCGGACAGACGATCCATCATCTCCTTGAAGTTGTCGGGGTTGTCGTACATTTCGGTGAACATGTTGTCCATCGTCATGAGGTTGACGAGGTTGTTCGTCGGGCAGCAGCCGAGCGAACCCATGCCCGGCTTGATCTCGAGGATATCGCCGAACAGGTCGCCGTAATACTCCATACCGCGCTTGATGCCGCTTCTGTCGAATCCCATCGGAGAGGGCTGAATCTGGTCGAGCGTGTCGAGGTTTTCGATGACTGCGTTAATGTGGAAGCCGACACCCTCGGCATGCGTGCGGTTGGCATTGAGGTTGAAAAGCTTCATCCATCCGCCGTTTGAGACATATATATCCGGCGTGACCGGGCGGTCGTCGCCGACCATGAAGTGGTTCTGCATCGATTCGCCGAGACCCCACTCGATGCTGCGCGCGTCGTTCGACGTGCACTTGCACTCGTAATGGAAACCGGCGTCGCCGACGGTGCCCATCTCGAAGTGGATCATCGGGCGTTCGGATTTCTGGTCGTTATGCGCGGTCCAGAGGCGTACGAGCTCCTTCTGCTCGGGAGATTCGGCAAGTTCGCGTTTCTTTTTCGCAAGGTCGCGCAGGTATTCGCGTTCTTTTTGTTCCATATGTTACCGTCCGTAGATTGTTGAAATTTTGGCTTTAGTATACCATGATTTGTATCAAATGTCATTTATAAAAAATGCGATATAATATATAAATCCCGCATTTTTAAAGGATCCGCTGCCGTAAACCGTGTTTGACGATTATGCGGAGATATAGTCGGATTCCGCACCGATCGGCGGCGCGCACTTGACTTAGCGCTGCCGCTGCGATATACTTCTTTCATGATAAATTGATACGGAGCTTGACATGGAGAAGATAAAAAGCGCGATTGTCTGCGGAAGCGCAGCAGATACGGCAATGGTTATGGACGCTCTGCGAGCGTCCGGCTGCAGCGCCGTCTGCATATCGCCTGACGGCGGAAATCAAAACCGCGTCGCCATAATATCGCCAAACGGCGAATATGCGTTTGATATATATAAGTCGATATACGGCATATCCGACGGCGTTGCGGATGCGTCCCTTAGCGATGCATTTATCGCCGCGTCCGATTCGCCTGACGCATCTGCCGTAAATGCTGCGTCGTCATGGCTCGACGCGCGCTCGGCCGATGGCGGCGAGTCGCTGCTCGTTGTCTTCGGCGACCCGCAGAATTTTACCGCAAGCCTCTCGAAGCGTCTGACCGAAAGCGCGCGGAGCTATCTGCGCGAACGCGTGACGGTTGCGCAGGCTGTATGCGACAGGCTCGTCGTCGCGCCGGCACGGACATTGTCGGGAGACGCCGGCGCGCCTGTTTACGCAGAGGCGTGCCGGCCCGTATATTTGTCCGATGAAAGCGCCGCGCGTGCGTTCGGCGAAGCCGGCAGCTTCGTTTACGACGGCAATACCGCGTATCGCGCTGCTTGCGCGAGGTGCATATCCGGCTTTGCGCTCGACGCCGCGGCGTATCTCGGCGCGCTGAAGGGTATGGATACGATCGCCGGTGCGCTCGACGACGGCGAAACAGCCGATGTCGTCGAAACCGCTCTCGACGACATCGCATGTGCCGTCGCAGCCGAGTACGACGCAGACGAGAACGAGATACGCGCATACGCTCACGATACCGTAAAGCGGCTTGCCGTTTTCGCGCAGCACGATTCCGTCAGGCGCGCTGCGGCGGACAGTGAGACGCATCTCGCGGCCGATAAACCGCTTGCGTCGGCGTTGAAGCTGTGCGGCAAGCACGGCGCGCCCTCGGAAGCTGTCTGCACGGCGGTAGCAGCCGCGTTCCGTTATACCGCTGACGCGCCGTCCGCTCTCGTCGAGTCTTATGTCAAGATAAACGGCATCCCTCTCGGGCTGTTCCGTTATTCCGGCATCACTGACACGGCGCTCTGCGACGCGGTCCGCATCCGCTTCGACGCGCTCGCGAAAGCAAAATAATATTAATCACATTTTAGCAGCAAAAGAGGAGCGGCAGACATACCGCTCCTCTTTGCATATAAAGTTTACGTTGTTACTGTAGTTTTTTATTAATCGCCTGCGCATCTACGCATCTTTCAACATCCGGCGACCGCATGTCACCGCTTTGCGGGGCAACGCAGGACAGCGACCTGCGGCGGCGTGCCGGCGTCAATATCCATAGTGTTCGTTTCATACTCGATAATGTCATAACCGCGCAGCTTGGAAGTAAAATCGGAGAGCGGCGACAGGACGGCGAAGCCGAAACCGTCGCCGTGATAATGCATCGGCACGACGACGCGCGGCTTGATCGCCTTCGTCAATCTCGCCGCATCGGCGGATCCGATTGTATAGTGACCGCCGACCGGTATCATCAGCACGTCCGCTCTGCTCAATACTTTAATATCATCGTCCGGTAAGAAATGGCCGAGATCGCCCAGGTGGACGGCTTTCAAACCGCCGACATCGAATATTCTCACGGTGTTTCTGCCGCGCAAAGCGCCCTTCTGGTCGTCGTGGTATGTCTGCAGCTCCGTGACGCCGAACGGCTTGCCGCCGCTCTGCTTTATCTTCACGGCCGCGGTGTAGTTGTGGTCGCTGTGGCCGTGGCTGCAGAAAACCGCATCGGCTTCGACGTGGATGTCGGGCAGACCCGGCACGCTTCCGGGCGCAAACGGGTCGAGAACGGCGCGATAGCCGCCGTCTTCGATTGTAAAGCAGGAGTGGCCGTACCATGTCAGCTTCATATCATTCACCTCTCATTCCGCAAAACAGCGCGTCTGTGACGGCGGGAAAACGCCATTCGAGCGTCTTCCTGTCTATCAAGCCGAAGTTTTCGGCGCCTACGCCGAATAAACCGTTGTCCCACAGAACGCACGGCATGTCGTATACGTACGCGGTCGCGGTATATAACTTCGCCCAGCTGGCGCGGCTTTTGTCGTTGTTTTTGTTAGTCGCGCCGCACTCACCCAGTATCACAGGCGTGCCGTGTATGACGAATTTGTCGTGCAGCGCACGCATCCAGCTCTCGACGCCGCTGTAATCGTCGGCGTTTTCGGGATCGAACACGTCGGTGCCGTGCTCGTTCATCGCGAAGTTATACGGCGCGTAGTTATGCACACTTACTGCGACGTCGCCGCAGTCTGTCGGAATCGCGAAGTCGTCGAGCAGAGCGCACCCTGACGACGCCGCGTACGGCGTCACCATTAAAAGACGCTTTTCGTTGCCGGGTACGCCGCGCACGGCGTCGACGAATATGCCGTTCAGTTCGTTGAGTATCGCGCGAGCCTCGACGCAGAGCGGATCGGGGCGGTCGCCGCACCACTCGAACTGCGTACGCGCGAGGCGCGGTTCGTTCATCGACTCGAACACAAGCTCCGGCGGATAACCCGCGAAGCGCTGTGCGATCTGGCGCCACAGCGCGCGCGTGTACTTTTCCGCGCGCTGCCTGTTTTCCGCGCTCGGGTAGTACATGTCGTTATCGTGGTGCGAGTTGAGGATCACCGTAAAACCGAGCTTCAGCGCTTCGTCGACAAGCTCCGCGACCCGGTCGAGCCATACGCCGCGTATCTTGAAATCGTCGTCCGAAAGCTCGCACGACCACGAGGTCGGCAATCTCAGTGTCCGGAATCCGCGCTCGTATACCGCCGCGAAAAGTTCCGCCGACACCGGCGGGTTGCCCCATGCCGTTTCATGCGCGGACGGAGCGCCGGTGTTGGGTCCCCTCGTCAGTGCGTCGAGCGTGTTTCCGAGGTTCCAGCCGAGCCCCATCTTCCGCGCCAGATTTGATATATCGCCGCGTTCCATAAAAATCCGCTCCCTTTCTGCTTTGATTGAATGGTATTATTCCCCTAAATTATATATCCGTATCGGCGCTCCGTCAACATCCCGCATGAATAAAGAAGGCGGCTTTTAAAAACCGCCTTCTTTATTTACATAAGCGTATTGAAGTCAATATCCGGCATCTCGCCGTCAGAGGTGCGCTCCATGACCGAACCGATCTCGCCGTGCTCGGAGAAGAAGCCGCAGTTGTACAGGCGGAACACGCCGTTCGGCACCGGTGTTATCGTCCCCGCGCCGTCTTCGAACAGCTGCGCGCGCGGGTCGTCCGGACCGGTAGAGCCGCCGTAGTCCAGGCGGTTTTCCGCCCTCGCCGTCGCGTCGGCGGTAAAGCGCACCTTCGTGATTTTATGCGCTTTGCCGTCCGAGCCGAACGCCCACTGATTGCCGAAGCGCGCTTCACGGTATTTGTAGCCGCCTTCGTCGTCGAAGCTCTCGAGGAAGCTGTGAATCCCCGTCAGATACGTGTCCGTGTACGGGCGCAGCAATGTCGCAAGCCGCTCCCACTTACCGGTCTCCGGGAAGAAGAAATAGGCCGTGAACGCCGTCTTTCCCTCGCCGTCCGGCTTCGCTCGCATGAGGAAGCGGTAGGTCTCGCCGGTCTTCCACATGTACTTCATATGCGACTGACCGCCCGACCCCTCGCCGCCGAAGTCGTTGACACGCATATTCGGGTGACGGTAAAGGCACACAACGCGCTTATCCTCCGGAATCTCACCCGGATTGTCGGTGACGTGCGGGCTCCAGATCGAGAAGAGAATCCTGCGCTCGGTCGGGGAGTTGACCTGTATGCCGAAATACCCGCCCGAGAAGCCGATCGCCATCGCATACGTGCCGATCGGCGCGACGGGCACGGTCACCTCGTTATAGAACCACTCGACGTCGTCGCAGCCGCTCGTGTCGTAGCCGCAGTGGACGGACGGGCCGCGCCGCGTCCAGTAATAGTTGCCGCCGTCGCCTTCCTTGACAAAACCTTCGGCGAGCGCGGCGGCCGCGCCGCGCAGAAGCAGAGCGTCCGGGCGGCAGAATACGGTGCCGCTGCGCGAAACGCCCCTGAAGCGCACGATGTTATAACCTTTTTTAAAGGCAAACGAACCGAAGTCGATATTGTCCGCGCCCGGCTTTACATGAGCCTCGACTGTTTTTCCTGCGGCTTCGGCTTTGACAGCCGCCTCGTGTTTCTGCGGCGCTATGCGCAGCGAAAGATCGGCTTCGGCGTCGTCGCGGAGACGGAAGAACGAAATGAACTCGGCGTCGCCGTTCCATTTGTCCCAGCCGTCCTGAACGACTCTGCCGCCGCTGCCCGACGTGACGAAGGAGTTGCCGCCGAGCGGGATAACGGCGCACTCGCCGGCCTTTTCGTTGAAAATCCTGCGAAGTATCTCGGCGACCGTGACGGACTCGAGTATATCGTTGCAGGCGGTGTCGAGCCGTCTGAAAAGCTCGTCCGTAAACGGTCCCATCGCGCGCGATATCGGGCACGCGTTGCCGGATGAGCCGGAGCGCCACGTGAGCTTGATGAAACGGCGGCTCGTCGCGGCGAAAATATCGTGCAGCGTGGTCTTTTCCGGATCGCGGATGAATTCGTAGCCGCCGTCGAAACCGCCCTTCGTACCGACAAGGCCGGCCTTTTTGAGCTTAGCCATCACCTTTCTGACGCGGGCGGGGTTGGTGCACACGTTTTCGGCGATCTGCTCGCTCGTCAGCGTCTTGCCCGTGTGGCTCAGATAAACGATCGAATGAAGCGCGACAATAAATTCGGCAGTCATATGAATGTTACTCTCCGATAATAAGTCTTTTATGTTGTGTAATTTCGTCAATCGTGCCATCCGTCTATGCCGGAGCGTCGCAGCGCTCCGACTATGCGGTTGCGCACGCCCTTGTGCCTGCGGTCGAAATCGTCGAGCAGCTTTTTCATATGCTCGCGCTCCGTGTTGCCGTCGGCGGGACACGGGCTCGACACGACGGGCAGACCCGCACGCTTGCTGAAATATTTTATCTCTTTTTCAGGAACATAGATGAGCGGGCGTATAAGCGTCAGATCCTTGCGCGAAAGGTACGTCACCGGCTGGAAGCAGCCTAGCCGCCCTTCGAAAAACAGGTTCAGCATCATCGTCTCCGCGACGTCGTCGAAGTGATGGCCGAGCGCGAGCTTGTTGGCGCCGGCGGCCTTCGCGGCGTCGTGTATCGCTCCGCGGCGCATGCGCGCGCATAGCGAGCACGGGTTGGACTCCTTGCGCATGTCGAAGATAACGCGCGCGATCTCTGTCTTCTCGATTATATACCTGATGCCGTAGCTGTCGCACAGGGCGCGTATCGGCTCCGGGGCGAACGGCGGCGCGGCGCCGTTTTCGCGCGGCTCCGTTTTATCGAAGCCCATGTCGACCGTGATGGCGACGACGTCGAACGATGCGGGTAAAAACCGCCTCAGCTCGGCAAGAGCGCAGAGAAGCGTCAGCGAGTCCTTGCCGCCGGACACGCCGACCGCGACAAGATCGCCCTTCGATATCATGCCGTAGTCCTCGACGGCGCTCCGAACGTGTGATAGTATATGCTGTATGTCTTTCATATAAAAACCGTCAAATATTATAACCTGTCAAGCGCACTTGACGCACATATAATGTAAAGTGAGATTATTTATCGGGAGTGTAATCAGTAATGGCGACAAAAATATACATAGACGCCGGCCACAACCCGGTCAACCCCAATGCCGGCGCCGAAGCCCACGGTTACAGGGAGCAGGATATCACCTATGAGGTTGCGCAGAGGCTGGCCGCTTTACTTCGGACAGCCGGTTACGAGGTGCGCCTGTCGCGGCCCACGCCGGAGACCCAGCTCGGCACCTCGAACGCGACGAGCCTTGCATATCGTGTAAACGATGCGAACACATGGGGCGCCGATTACTTCATAAGCCTGCACACGAACGCTTCCACGATTCCGACCGCGGGCGGCAGCGAAGCGCTGGTCTACTCCATGAGCTCGCCTGCCGCCGGGCTTGCCGCCGATATCCTCACCGGGCTCACCGAAGCTACGGGCTTCAGCAACCGCGGCGTAGTGGCGCGTCCCGGCCTTTATGTTCTGAGAAGAACCAGAATGCCGGCGGTCCTTGTCGAGATGGGCTTTATAACAAACGAGGAGGAAGCCAATTTGATGGCGAACAATCCCGAGCTGATTGCGCGCGGAATATTCAACGGCATCAGCAGATCCATAGCGCCGTGATTAATTAAACCAGCACAACCTGAAAACGACTCGGATTCGGAGCGGCGCACGCCTCCGTACTCACCGAGTCGTTTCTTGAATTGTCAGCCGACTTTTACTGTTATTGTGCCGTCGACCGCGCAGGTAACGGTTATGTTTCCGTCGACTGTTTCAAGCAGCTGCGCTCCGCCGTCGGTTATCATCGTCTCAACGGCTGGATCGGCGGGATTCTTTGCGGAGCATGTTATGATCGCATATTCCGGTGCGACGTGGGCGAGGAATTCGGACAGCCCCTCGCAGTTGATTCCGTGGTTCGGAACCTTCAGTACGTTAAACTGGCCGATCTGGGCTCTCACGGCTTCCGCCATTCTCTCCGTCATCGCGTCGCCCGCAAGCAGTATCGACTGTTCGCCGTGCTTTATCGAAATCATCAGGGAGTTTTCGTTGTCCTTGTCGATGTTGTACTTGCTTTTAAGTGCCGGAATGACCGCGAACTCGGTTCCGTCGACGGTGAAGCGGTAGGTCAGGTTGACGGAGTGGGGAATTATGTTCTTCTTTTCGCAAGAGGTCATGTACTGCTGGAATTCGGTGGATTTCTTTTTATAATTCGCCTGCAGGACCTGGCCGACTTCAACCGCGTCGATTATCTTGTCCGCGCCGCCGACATGGTCGCTGTCGTAGTGCGTGATGATGAGCTTGTCGATGCGCTCGATGCCGCGCTCTGTCAGCGTCTGCAGGATTTCGGCGGAGTCCTCGTCCTCGCCGGTGTCGACCATGATGACGTGCGTGCCCGTTTCGATCAGGATGCAGTCGGCCTGTCCGATTTTTAGAACAGTCATTTTCATATCCATAAGGGTGCCGGGATCTTCTTCGGCGGTCGAGCATGATGAAAACGCAAAAACCGAGGCGAGCATAAGAACTGCGAGCGCTAACGCGGTGAGTTTTTTCATATGTAATGATCCTTTTGAATATTTATTTTGACATTCCAGTGTTGCCAATCAGTTTATCACATATTTGTAAATAAATCAACTGAAAAATAATCCGCGGCGATGATATTGCATAAGAAGCTGTTATGTCCGTGTTTCCCCGGGCTATAAAAATTTAACCGGGGGTTAAACCGCTGTTTCCGAACGATACCTGTACAACCGCCCGAAAATGGATTATATTAATAATCGGAAGCGGACGTCGGCTTATCACATTTCGGGAGGGACAGATATGAACATAGCGATCGGTGAAAACATAAAAAGGATGCGCACGGCAAAGCAGCTGACGCAGGAGCAGCTTTCGGCAGCGCTCGGCGTGACATGCGCTGCCGTAAGCAAATGGGAGCGCGGCGAGACTTACCCGGATATAACGCAGATCTTTCCGCTGGCACATTTTTTCGGCGTGTCGTGCGACGAGCTGCTCGGATACGACCGGGATAAAATCGAAGCCGAGATAAATGAAATAATCGACGAATACTGGCGCCTTTACAAAAGCAACAACCTCGACAATTACAGCAAAGCAATAGATCTGATGAAGAAAGCGTACCGCAAGTATCCGAACGACTGCAGGATCATGAACCGCTATATGTGGGACATGGTCGGCGACGCCGCGGACAATGATCCGAAGGCGCTGCTTGACAACCGCGAGGAGCTGGAGCAGATCTGCGCGAAGATCCTCGACGGCTGCACCGACGAAGATCTGCGGCTGAACGCATGGAACATGAGAGCGAAAATACTGCATGTGGCGGGTGAAACGGAGCGCGCGCTCGATATTTACCGCACCAGATTCGTAAACTGGTACCAGAGTTCCGACCAGAAGATCGAGCAGCTTTTCGCGAAGGACACGCCGGAGTTTCTATACCACGTCAAGCGCAACATGTACGAGCTCGCAAGCTTCGCCGCCGATAAACTGAGCAAGAGCGTGTTCTTCGACAAGAGCATTCCCAAAGATGAAGCGCTCCGGCGCATCGAATCGTACGGCGATTCGCTTGCCGGCATCGGCGAGCAAAGCGGGAGCATGTTCTTTACGATGGCTGCGTTTTCCATATATGCCCGGCTGAACAACGACATGAGAAACTACTATAAGACCGGAACTGACGAAGACCTGCGCCGAATCGGCGAAAAGCGCGACAAAGCGAAGAAGGCTCTTATGCTCGCGGCAAAAAGCGACGCGGCTCTGGCTTCGTTAACGGAAACAAGACAGTGACATATAAAAGCTCCGCCGGAAGCGGAGCTTTTACTTTGCCGTCTGCGTAACGGACGGGCTGCGGATATCATATTTTTGTTTGAACTTCACTAAAAACCTGTTGAACTCGGCGCCGGCGAGAAAAATCATCATGCAGAAGTACAGCCATAAAAGGAGCAGCACAATCGCGGAGAGCGAGCCGTATATATACGAACCGCCGAACGCGTAGTTTTCCATGAATATAGCATAGCAGTACGAGAACACGACCCAGCCCGCCGCCGCGAGCACGGCGCCCGGCAGGTTCGCGGCGAAGCCGTAAGCGCGCTCGGACTTGTCGCTCGCGCGCGGCTTTCTCACGTCCGAAACGCGGCAGTATGCGGCGCGCTTACGGCGCAGGACGGGTTTGCGCGCGTTTGAATAAGCGCAGTATACGACGGTGAAAAATAGCGAAAGCACAGTAAGGAAAAATAATCCTCTGATGCGGTAGAAAAAGCCCGTCACATGAGAGAGCGCGGGGTAGTGGCCGTCGACGAGGACGACGAGCGCGCGGCCGAAGACGATGAGCACCAGCATCGACAGGAACATGGCGATAAACAGAAGCGCGTTGAGCACGGAGCCGACGGCGGCGCAGACGATGCCGCACTCCGAGTGCGTGCGGTAGATCGTGCGCAGCCCGCGCCCGACCGCGTCGACGCCGCGCGATGCCGACCAGAGCGCTGCAGCGGCCGTGATAGACACAAGCGTTAGCGGCGGCCGCGAAAACAGCTCGTCGATTATCGCGCGTACGGGCGGAAGAAGCGCTGCCGGCAGAAGCGACAACGCGTCCTCGATGACGGTTTTCACGGAAACGGGCAGCACGTACTGCGCGAGCGAGATTATAAGCATCGCCACCGGTATCGACGAAACGACGATGCAATAGGACGCCTGCGCCGAATACAGCGCGATCCTGTCGCGCTCGAATATGTCGGCGGCGTTCCGAATTAACTTAATCAGCGGAGCTTTTCGCAGTGCTACGGCAATGTTCATCTTATCCTCCGTCGCGGCAATCGGAACTTTAATGTGTATACGAGCGTCAAAAGTCCCGAAATCAAAGGCAAGAGCGCCGTTTGGGACAAAAACAGCTTGAAAAACGCGTCTTTGCGTGATATAATAATTATCTATGCGAAAAGACGCGGGAAAATATACGAAGGAGTCGCGAAAACATGCTTTATTCGCTGAAAAATTTCGCCATAACCTTTCTTGTCGCCGCGCTGCTTTTCGGTGTTGTGGCATATTTTGTGTCCGGCTTTCTGATGAAGACGGTCGCGGACCCGCTCGGCGTCGACGAGGAAGTGCTCGACCGCATCCTTTCGCGCGAGGGCGAGGACGATACGACCGACCTTGCGTCGTCGGACGAGACCGACCCGCCGGCGTCGACAGACGAAAACGGCGTGCCGTTCGATACTGATCCGGCGCAGACCGGCGACACCGAGACGCCGGACGGCACCGCCGCGGAGGTAAACGAAGCTGTCGCCGCGGCCGCGAAACTCAAGGGCGACTCGTTCACGGCGCTGCTGATCGGCACCGACTACCGTCCCGACGACTTCGACGATTATGTCGAGGCGTTCAAAAGCGGTTCGCGCGCCGAATACGGCGTGCTGTCGCGCAGGTACCGCACCGTCGAAGCGGATACGATACTGCTCGTCCGCGTCGACAAAGAGCGCGGCGAATTCATGTTTATGAATATCCCGTCGTATTCATACGTCTTGTCGGGAACGCAGTACTTCACGCTCGCGGAGCTCTACTCCATGAACGGGCGCGACTACCTGATACGCAAGGCTGAAGCCATGACCGGAATGACGGTCGACTGCTACGGCGTGCTCAACATAACGGAGCTGCCCGCCGTGCTCGACGAACTTGGCGGCATAACATACAACGTTCCGTACGACATCTACAAACACGAGGGCGTATATTACCGGAAGCTGCCCGAAGGTGCGACCGGATCGCCGATCTTAACAAAGGGCAAGCAGCAGATCGAGTCGAAGGCGATAATACCTCTCGTTTCCTTCTGGCAGTATCCTGGCGGCATCGAGGAGAGAGTGCAAAACTGCCTCGCCATCGCGCGCGCCATGCTCGCGAAACTGACGGTTCCGGGGAACCTTCTCAAACTGCCCGACATTTATTCGCACATCAAATCCGCGTTTGACACGAACGTAACTCTCGAATTCATAACGGACCATGCGGAGCTTCTGTTCGCCTACGACAAGCTCGACACCGTCATACTGACGTATCCCGGTTATTACACAGATACGGGCGACGGACTTATCTTCACGCCGGATATTTCCCGCGCTGTTGAAATGCTTCGCCCTTATAAGTAAAATATAGGAATATTTTGTATCCTAAAGGGAGTTTATATATGAAAAACACTGACAAGACAATGGATAAAATAGTCGCGCTGTGTAAGAGCCGCGGTTTTATCTATGCCGGCAGCGAAATCTACGGCGGGCTTGCGAACTCATGGGACTACGGCCCTCTCGGCGTCGAAATGAAGAACAACGTCAAGCGCGCGTGGTGGCAGAAGTTCGTCCGCGAATGCCCCTATAACGTCGGGCTCGACTCCGCCATCCTCATGAATCCGCGCACATGGGTCGCGTCCGGTCACGTCGTCAACTTCAACGATCCCTTGATCGACTGCCGCTCCTGCAAGATGCGCCACCGCGCCGATAAGCTGATCGAGGACTGGCACAGTGAACAGGGCATCACCGGCGTCTCCGTCGAGGCGATGAGCAACGCCGAGATGACGCAGTACATCAAGGAACACAGCATTCCGTGCCCCGGCTGCGGCAAGTCCGACTTCACCGACATACGCAAGTTCAACATGATGTTCAAGACGCATCAGGGCGTCACCGAGGACAGCGCGACAGAACTCTACCTGCGCCCGGAGACCGCGCAGGGCATATTCGTAAACTTCCAGAACGTACAGCGCACCTCGCGCAAGAAGGTGCCGTTCGGCGTCGCGCAGATAGGCAAGTCGTTCCGCAACGAGATCACGCCCGGCAACTTCACGTTCCGCACGCGCGAGTTCGAGCAGATGGAGCTCGAGTTCTTCTGCAAGCCCGGCACCGACCTCGAGTGGTTTGAAAAGTGGCGCTCGATCTGCCATAACTTCCTGCTCTCGCTCGGCATGCGCGACGAAAACATCCGCCTGCGCGACCACGCGAAGGAGGAGCTGAGCCATTATTCGAAGGCTACGACCGACTTCGAGTTTCTGTTCCCGTTCGGCTGGGGCGAACTCTGGGGCGTCGCCGACCGCACCGATTTCGACTTGAAGGCGCATCAGGAGGAGTCCGGCGTCAGCATGGAGTATTTCGACCCGGAGACGAACGAGAAGTACATCCCCTACGTCATCGAGCCGTCGCTCGGCGCTGACCGCGTCATGCTCGCGTTTCTTATCGACGCGTACGACGAGGAGAACATCGGCACGGAGGACAAGCCCGACGTACGCGTCGTGCTGCATCTGCATCCGGCGCTTGCGCCCGTCAAGGCGGCCGTACTGCCGCTGTCGAAGAAGCTCTCGGACAATGCGCAGGAGCTCTACGCCTCACTCGCGAAGGACTTCGCTGTCGACTTCGACGACGCCGGTTCAATCGGCAAGCGCTACCGCCGCCAGGACGAGATCGGCACGCCGTTCTGCATCACATACGACTTCGACTCCGAAACGGACGGCTGCGT
The DNA here is from genome assembly GCA_002305445.1 of Clostridiales bacterium UBA1380. GTDB lineage: Bacteria > Bacillota > Clostridia > Oscillospirales > CAG-272 > UBA1380. Next base: position 16,996 of record DBRA01000005.1, read on the forward strand.
CACAGTGCGCGACCGCGACACGATGCAGCAGGTCAGAATGCCGATCGGCGACGTCAAGGCTTACATCAACGAAAAGCTGTATTTCTAAAACCGCATAAAAAAGCACCCTGTTATTTAACAGGGTGCTTATGTTTTATTCGAACACGATTTTCGTATAACCCGTCTCGAAGCCGCGGTGCGGCTCGACCGTGTATTCGCCGCGCACAACTCCGTTTTCGCGTTTGAAGGAGAGGCGCAGCAGCGCGAACGCGCCGTCTTCGTATGCGTAGCTTTCGCCGTCGTCGTCGTAAAGCGTGCATTCGCCCTCGTCGCCGAAGCAGCGCACGTGAAGCGCGCCGTCGTCGCCGATGAGCGGAACCATGCCGCCCTCGCGGACGAACAGCATCGACCGGTCAAGCGGACACTCGAGCGTTTCGCGGCTGTTGTCGCCGGCAAGCTCGCCCGTATCGAAGTCGTACCACCGCCCGCCCGGGAACACGACGCTGCGGCTCGACGCTCCGGGGAATGCCGGCGCGGACATCACGCAGCCGCCGATCATGTACTGGTCGGTCAGGTCGCGCAGCTCCGAGATGTTGTACGGGTTGCGAGTGTGGTCGAGCGTGCCGTCGGTCGCGCCGGCCGTCATGGTGCCGTAGTCCATGCACAGCGCGCGGAACGGCGGTATGCCCTTAAAAGCGTAATCGGCGAAGGCATTATACAGATACGGCACGAGCGCGCGGCGAAGCTTTATGATATTGCGCACCTCGTCCTCGACCTCCGGGAACATCCACGGCTTCGCGCCGTTCGCCCAGCCGTTCAGCTGCAGCATCGGCGAGAACGCGCTCATGCGGAAGCGCCTGACCCATTCGTCGCCGTTCTTTGCGTCGCGGATCTCGGGGCACCACAGCGTCCCGCACATGCCCGCGGACGCGAGCCCGACCATGAACTGCCGGAAATCGTAGCAATCGTTGTAGATGCAGTACGGGAAGCGGCTGCCGCCGGCGTTCGATGCGCGCACGAGCCCGAAGGTGCGCCTGCCGCTCTCGCGGTACAGCTTTTCGTAGGTGCGCATGACGCGCAGCGCGAGAATCTGACGCATCCGCCCGCCCGATATGCCGGACGGGAACGTCGCGTGGTCGGGCCAGAGCCAGTTGTCGTAGCCGTCGCACTCGTCGATCTTGTAGCCTGATATGCGCGGCCGGTTGCGCTTCGCCTGATTTATGATTATCTTCTCGACCTCGGGCAGCGTGTAATCCGGCACCGCGCCGCACCAGACCGTGTGGGAGCCGCAGTGCGGCAGAATGTCGCGGTATATGCTCGACTTCTGCGATATGTACATGTTCTGCCACAGATTAAGACGAATTCCCTTGGCGAGGAGCTCGTCCGTGAAGGCGTCCGGGTCGGGGAAGCGCTCGATGTCCCAGTCGAAAGTGCACGGGTACGAGTTCGACATCCAGCCCGGCTCAAGACCGATCACGTCGAGCGGCATATCGTGCGCCGCGAATTCCTCGACCTCACGCCGTACGTCGTCGGCGCTGTACCGTATGTTAACGCGGTGCCACATCCCGAGCCCCCACTTCGGCGGCAGACAGCCGCCGCCGCATAGCAGGTTGAACCGCGCCGACACATCCGTCAGACTGGCGCCCGCGATTATGTATATATCCGCGCCGCCCTCGAATGTGACTTCGACATACGAGCCGGAAGGAGACGCAGACCAGTCGTCGTCGCGGCCGCGGTTCTTCTCCGGCGACGCGTCGGGGTCGCCGACGCGCACCGCGCCGCCCATGTAGAACGTAGGCCGCGCGTTTGTGTCGATATAGATGCCGTAGCCGCGATCGCTCAGATAAAACGGAGCCGGAACGTGCGTCCTGCCGTTGTCTGAGCCGCCGTAATGGTCGGTGCGCAGTTCCCGCGCGTGCAGGTTCTGCGATATAGACGAGAAGTTCAGCCCGAGCCCGTACAGCCGCTCGTTTTTGTCAAACGGTATCGACAGCGCGGTCTTTCCGTCCGGCAGCGCGAAAAGGCAGTCGGTCGAGAAGGGGAAGGGCATATCGGAGCAGCTCTTAAGGGCGCGGGACGGAACGGACCCCGCGTTTACGAGCAGGGAATATTCGGGGCGGACGCAGCCTGCGGCGGCTTTCCAGACGCCCGGCGCGATTTTTTCAAACGCAAGCGGTGTATAAACGGTCATATCGGCCTCGCATCGTTATAAACGTTGATATGCTATATTTTATCTTAACACTCCGTACGTGTCAACTGCTGTTTTTCGTTTTCGGACATGACCGATGTGTGAATTTTGCGCATCGTTATATCATGCCGTTGAAACAAACCGCGATTTATGTTATAATAACATAAATATAAACTGAAAAAGGCAGATATAATGAGCATGACGATTTCGTTTATCGGTGTGGGCAACATGGCGGGAGTTATAATCGGCGGCCTGCTGTCATCCGGCACGGCTGCTGCGGATATCATACTTTACGATAAAGATCCGGCGCAGTGCGCGCGCTTTCCGGGTTGCGCGGTTGCGTCTTCGATATCGGAAGCCGCGGCTGCATCGATCGTTGTCCTCTCCGTTAAGCCGCAGACCATACCTGAAGTGCTCGCCGAACTGGCAGGGGTCGGAATCAAAGACGGCACGGTCGTGCTGTCGATAGCCGCCGGCGTGTCGATCGGCGCGATAGAGCGCGCGCTCGGCGAAAACGTACCGGTCGTTCGCGTCATACCGAACGCGCTGATGATGATAAACTGCGGCGTCGCCGCGCTTTGCCGCAACAAAAACGTCTCCGACGACGATTTTATGTTCGCGAGGGCGATGTTCGAAGCGAACGGTTACGCAACGGAGGTGGAGGAGCGCGAGATCAACGCGTTCACCGCTCTCACGTCGTCGTCGCCCGCGTTCGTCTATCTGTTTCTCGACTCTATGATAAAATCGGCGGCCGCGCTCGGCGTCACGCGCCCCGAAACGCTTGAGATGCTCTGCCGCACGGTCGCGGGCTCGGCTCAGATGGTGTTGAAATCCGGCAAAACGCCGGACGAGCTCGTCAGCATGGTCGCCACGCACGGCGGAACAACCGAAGCCGCGATAAATGTTTTCAGGGCGAAGGGCTGGACGGAAACGATCATCGCCGCCGTCGACGCTTGCGAAAAAAGAGCGGCCGAAATCGGCATCTGATTCTGTTATCATAATAACGCTGATATAAAAAGGCTCGGTTCAAGCCCGGCCGGCCGTGTCATACGTCGGGGCGCGCGCGCATATTCATTAACGAAAAATGTCTGTGCGGGAGCTGCCTTGTGACTGGTGAAACGACATACAGCGGTAAAAAAGCGCCTGCGGCGCTCATAATCGCAGCCGCGGTATTTGTGCTGTCGGCGGCGGGCGGCGTCGCATGCTATATATACGCGGGCGACGGCGCCGCTTTCACGGATACGGTTGCCCGCCCCGAAAGCGTTATTGACTTCTTCCGGACGGTGCTGTCGCTTTCGTCGCCGGAGCTGGGGCGGTTTTTAGTAATATTCGCGTCCGGCTTCTGCGCGCTCGCGGCTCCGATCGCCTGCGCGGCGGTGGGCTGCCGGGCGTTTGAGTTCGGCTACGCCTGCGGGATGGCTTCGGCGTATGTGACGGCCGCGTCCGTCGCCGACGTCGCGGTCGCGCTGTTCGCGTGCCTTGTGTCCGTGTACGCGTCGGCGGTCGCCGTAAATTTCGCGTCGGCCGCATCGGGCAGGCGCGTCATGCTACGCGATTTCGCGCCGGGTTCATCCGGCGGCGAATACATAATGCGTATGATGACGTCGACAGGCGCCGTCATTGTCGCGACGGCGGTCAGGCTTATAGTCAGGATGTTTTAAAATTCAGCAAAGGAACGTGTCGAAATGGCGGATAGAGAAAACAAATCGCTCGATCAGATCGAGGAAGAGGAGCAGGCGGAGCTCGCCGCTAAACGCAAGCAGGAAAAGAAAAGGTTCAACCTGTTCGACAGGTTTGCGGACAGGGACGGGCAGGGCGTGCCGGACGACGAGGAGGACATCACAGCCGACCCGAATCTGAAAAACTACTTCAAGATGCTCGGGCGCAAACTGAATCGCCTCTTGACCGTGAACCTCTACATCATAATCGGTAACTTTCCGATCTTCTTCCTGCTGCTTGCCAACGCCGGCTATTTCTCGGCTCACAGCACAGCGCCGTATTATCAGCAGTACGCGGCTCTCTGGGGCGTGACGCGATTCGGACAGACTCCTGTGACGGCGGCTCTGTGGGGCATCTTCGGTGCGCAGGTGCAGATATCGGTGAACACGACGGCGACATATGTGCTATACGGTTTGGGCGCGCTGCTCATCATCACGTTCGGGCTTGTCAACACCGGCGTCATATACAACCTGCGCTCTATGGTGCGAGCCGAACCTGTCTTCATGTGGTCGGATTTCACCTATGCGATAAAGAAAAATCTGAAGCAGGCGATCGGCTTCGGCCTGTTCGATGCGTTTCTCTGCGTTATGCTGACGGTCGATATCGTGTTCTTCCTTTACAACATGTCGGTGTCGATCCCGATGAACATAATGTTCTACCTTTCGGTCGTAATGGCGATCATATGGTTCTGGGCGAGGATATACGGCTACCTCATGATGGTCACGTTCGATCTCAGCTTCGTCAAGCTCGTGAAGAATTCGCTCATCTTCGCGCTTCTCGGCATCAAGCGCAACATGATGGCGTTCCTCGGAGTCGTCGTCATCGTCCTGCTCAACTGGTTCATTTACCTCTTGTTCATACCGCTCGGCGTGATACTGCCGTTTATTATTACGATAGCGGTCTGCATGTTCACATCCGTCTACTGCGCGTGGCCGGTCATCAAGAAGTATATGATCGACGGCGTAGGCGCACCCGGTGGCGGCAAAGCCGACGCCGGCGCGCTCGAGTCGTAAGCATTGCTGCAGAAAATCAAAAAGACCACTGCCGGCAAACGGCAGCGGTCTTTTATTATCGCTTTATTAATGTACGGTGCTCTTCAGGCTCTTCGCGCTTACTTCACGATATCGCCGACGCCGTTCAGGATATACATCGGGCGGTACGGGAAGTCGTTTATCGTTTCAAGCGAGCTGACGCCGGACAGCACGAGCACTGTGTCGAGTTCGCTTTCGATTCCGGCGACGATATCCGTGTCCATCCTGTCGCCGATTATGCACGCCTCGTCGCGGGAGCAGCCGAGCTTCTTCAGCGCGTGCCGCATGATAAGCGGATTCGGCTTGCCTATATAGTACGCGCTTTTGCCGGTGGCAAGCTCGATCGGCGAGATCAGCGCGCGCGTCGCGGGCATGATGCCTTCCTCCGTCGGGCCGGTCAGGTCGGAATTGGTGCCGATCAGCTTCGCTCCCTTCTGTACGAGCCGCACCGCGCGCTCAATCTTTTCGTATGAAAGCGAGCGCGTTTCGCCCATGACGACGTAGTCGGGGTTGTAGTCGTTCATCGAGAAGCCGGCTTCGTACAGCGCGTTCACAAGACCCGGCTCTCCGATGACATACGCGGAGCCGCCCGGACACTGCGTCGCAAGAAAAGAGGCGGTCGCAAGCGCGCTCGTGTAAAAGTGGTCCTCGGGAACGTCAAGCCCCATGCGCGCGAGCTTCAGCGCGAGCTCGCGCGGCGAGCGCTCGCTTGAGTTTGTGAGAAACAGAAACTGTTTATCGTTTGCATAAAGCCAGTCGACGAATTTCGAGGCGCCGTCAAGCAGTCTGTTGCCGTGATATATGACGCCGTCCATGTCGCATATGAAGGCTTTTTTCTCGCGAATAGCGGTTGTGTTTTCCGTCATCGATGTCACCGTTGTTTTGTTTTTGTTTATTATACATCATTCTTCCTTTTTTGTCGAGCCTGCGGCGGATCTGATATGCGGATTTGTGAATATATTGCAGGCGGATGATGAAAAACGCACGTCAGATATACATAACGCCCGCATCTGTATATAATACTTGTATGTCGATGCTTCGTATGACCTTGTGGTAAAAGTGCTTAAGCGCTCTTTTGAAACGATTGATATCGTTGACTTCGCTATACCGCGATGCTATAATGTGGAATACGGATGCCCTGATAAATCATCAGAAATTTTTTAAAGGAAGACATCATGACAAAACGCCTACTGGCCATTTTAATGGCCGTAATCATGTGTTCCGGCGCGTTAGCGTCCTGCTCTCAGCAGGGAAGCGATGAAAGCTCGTCGGATACGACGGCAGCGTCGTCCGACACGGCGGAATCTGTATCCGACGATACATCAACCGGCAGAATCGAACCGGATCTGCCCGAAAGAGATTTCGAAGGCTACGAATTCAAGATCGTATCGAAGGGAAAAACGATGCCTCACTGGCAGTCGAAGGACCTGACGGCGGAGGAGCTGACCGGCGAGCCGATCAACGACGCAGTCTACGAGCGCAACTCCAAGATCTGCGAGAAGTACAACTTCAAAATAGTCGAAATACCCGTCGCCGATTATTACGGCACCGCGCCCGAAGTCAGCAAGAGCATCAACGCCGGCACCGACGACTACGACATGCTCTGCCTGCGCTCGCAGGACGTCATCAGCAGCTTCATAACGAACGGTTATCTTCTCGACCTCAGAACAATACCGTATATGGACCTGACGAAGCCGTGGTATGACCAGAACGCGATTTCGCAGCTTTCCGTCGACAACAAGGTTTTCCTCGCCGCCGGCGACATGCTCACGATGGACAACGACGCCATCGGCGCCGTGTTCTTCAACAAGGGAATCGTAAGCGACTTCGGCATCGAGAACCTCTACGACGCGGTAAACAACGGTACGTGGACGATCGACAAGATGCTCGAGCTGGC
>DBRA01000005.1:23819-38077 GCA_002305445.1 Clostridiales bacterium UBA1380
TCGTGCCTTGTCTCCGCTTCCGGAGCGACGCTCATTTCGAAGGATAAGGACGACCGTCCGATAGTAACGGCCGACTCCGACAAGTATGTCGCGATGCTCGAAAAAGTGCTGAAAATCCAGTGCAACCGCGACATAACTCTTTACGCCGAAGCGATCACCGGCTACTCCGACGTGTGGACCGAGTGCCTCGACGTCGTCTTCATGGAGAACCGCGCGCTGTTCAACGCGGCGTGGCTCAACCGCGCGCAGCTCTTCCGCGAAATGGAAACCGACTTCGGCATCCTGCCTTACCCGAAGTACGACGAGGCGCAGGACGGTTATAACTGCCCCGTGTCGATGTACTGCATGAACTCGATCACGGTTCCGAAAACAGCGACGAACACCGAGCGCACCGGTATAATAATCGAAGCACTGTCGGCCGAATCGAAGTACACGCTCCTCCCCGCGTACTACGACAAGACGCTCAAGTCGAAAGCGTCGCGCGACGAGGAATCCAGCGCCATGCTCGACATCATCTTTGCGTCCACGATTTACGACCTCGGCTATATGTACAACTGGGGCAACATCAACACGATCGTCAACACGCTCGGCTCCGTCGCCGGCGGCGATATCTCCGGCTATGCAAGCAAGCTGTCGGGCTCGATGAAGGTCATCAACAAGAACATCGAGAAGTTCGTCGAAAAGATCGTGATGAATTAACAAGGGCATCGACAGATCCGCAGTTTAAAAGTAAATATAAAACTGCATATCAAAAAGCCGCGGATTAACCGCGGCTTTTTACACATCTATTAAACGTGGGTTGAAAATGTCAAAAACGCCTCCGTTGAATTAAATTATCAAAAGCCGTACATAGATTAAAAAAAGCGCCTCTCCGCTTTCATACAGTTGAAGCGAAGAGGCGTTCTTTTAAATTGCCTGTATGCCGAGGCTTACCGACAGCGCGCGGTTTACGTTCTGCATAATCGACTCGTCGAGGTGGCCGATCTTTTCGCCGAGCCGCGCTTTATCGATCGTGCGCACCTGTTCGAGCAGGATGACGGAATCGCGGGATAAACCCGCATTGTATGCGCCGACGCCGATATGAGTCGGAAGAGGCGATTTGTCAAGGCGGCTCGTTATCGCCGCCGCTATGACGGTAGGGCTGTATCGGTTGCCGACATCGTTCTGGACAATCAGCACCGGACGCATTCCGCCCTGTTCGCTGCCTACCACAGGCGAAAGGTCTGCGTAATATATGTCACCGCGTCTTATGGAAGGTTGTTCGTGCATATTTTTGCTCTCCGTATGTTAATATGTCCGAACGTATTATTGACTTTCTAAGCCGCGGATAATCATGGAAATCGCAGGAAAGATTGCTGAATCATGGCTTGCATTTTTTACACGGCTCGTATCCCTGAGCTATCGCGCCCGCGCAATCTGTCGTCGTCGAATAGTTTTCCGGTTTTATCTGCTTGACGTACTGGCAGTCCTGCTTATGTATCTTTTTTGTGTTTGTGTTGAGCACATAGACGGTTCCGACATTGATTATCGTTACGGTTTCGGGCGCCTGCGTCGTATCCTGAATTTTTATCGTCTCAGAAGCACGCGTCGTTTCCGGGACTATAATCGTCTCGGCTGATTTCTTCGTTTCCGGCGCTTCGGTCATATCCGGCGCCTTTTCAGTCGCCGGAACTGCGACATCTGCAACCCCGGAAATATTCGGCGTCTCAAGCGATACCGCACTTTCCGGAGATTTCGCAGGCTCGTCGACATAAATTTCCGAAGAAGATGTCGTACCGGATGCTGTTAAAGCTCCGGCGTCGGCAGCCGTATCTGCGGTGACCGCTGCGTCCGGCTTGTCCTCGCCGCCGGACGGCTGTGTGCCTTCAGACATAGTATTTGCTGAAAGCGCATATATATCCGCTGATGCTTCGTCGACTGATCCGGCGGGCGACGCCGTATTAAGCGGCATCGCGCTTAAACCGGCGGTTGACGACGCCGTGATGACGAGGTCACTTGCCGGTGCGGACGCGCGCCCTAATGCAAAAGCCGATATGCATAATACGGCTGCGGCAGCGACGTTTATGACATTTCGAATTTTCATTACATCACGCACCTATATCATTATGCGAATATATTAACGCACCATCAAGGAAAATGTCAATAATAAAAAGGCTCGATAAGAGCCTTTTTGTCGCATATTCTGCTAATCAATATCGGCAAATTTCAAGTAAATCCGTTCGATCTGTTTTGTAAATGCCTTCTCCCTCGACTTTATATATGAAGCTACGTCTGTAGATTTGTTTCTCATCAGGTTCGCTATGATATACATCATATCGTTATGATTTGAGAAATTGAGCCCGAAGTCATGGACGCAGTTGTCGAATATTATTTTCAGCATCTCTATCGAGTCTTTATCGCGCGCGATCTTATAACCTAGCAGGTTATCAAAGTAAGCGGGGAGAACCTGTTCGCGGCTTTCATAAGCCAGAACCTCGGAGACCGCGCCGACCATCTCGAGGTCGGACGTTGTTTTCGGCAGACACTGCAGACCGCCCCAGTTGAGCGATATGTAATTTTCCTGCACCTCGTCGTATTTCGGGAATGGAAGGATGCCGTAGTCAACCTCAGTCTCACGGTAATCGGCGGCGAAGGCGAGCCCGAGTATATAGAACAGCCCGTGACAGTTTTCAAAGTCGATATAAAGGTCCGACACATCGGTGGTATACGCGATGTTGCTCTCGCAGAAGAGTTTATACAGTTTTTCAATAATGTTTACGGTCTTTTCGCTGTTGAGCGCAAGCGTCGGGAAACCATTGTCGTCTTTGGCACATATATATTGATCGCATCCGTACAGAAAGCTTGTCTCAACCCAACCCAGGCTTGTATATATGCCGTATTGGTCGTTCTTCATAAACTTGCCGTTGCCGTCCAGGTCGACGCTGACGCCGGACGCCATTTCAATCATCTTGTCGAGCGTCCACTTGCCGTCGTGCACCAGCTGATACGGGTCTTCGAGATTGTTGTCATTCGCGATATCCTTGTTGAAAAATATGACGTTAGGGTCAGCGATGAGCAGATCGGACGAAGCGAGCGGAGTTTTGCCGTAAACCGTAAGCGTTTCCGTAAAAGACTGATTCCAGTACGGCTTCGAAAAATCCACATAGGGTACTTTATTCCAGTCAAGCGCATAATTCTGAGACACAATACCGATAAGTCCGGTAATGCAGTGCGTTATGAACATGTCGTACGTGTTGTCGCCCGCCATCACGGCATTTTTAATCTGCGGCTCGATTGCTTCGATATAACCGATTGTTTCCATCGTTATATTGACATTGAGATAATCGTTGACCTTGAGCGTTCGATTATACAAAGCGTCATTGACGGTGGAGCCGTTGAATTCGGTCGCATTCAGGTAAAAACGGTAAAGCTGCCATTCCGGATACAGTATCTTGAATTCGCTGCCGTTGAAATCGAGCTTCGGGACATCATGCATCTCGTTCGGCATTTTGAATATCGCATCGTCGTCGTCTTCTGTTTCGGCAATCGTTTCGCTCGCTTCCTGCGTATCCGATATGCCTGTATCCCCACTGTCCGAATCGCCTGCGGTCTGCGCCGTGCACGATGAAAAATACGAGCACAAAACAATCAATGAGAACATTAAGGAGATCGCTTTCTTTAATTTCTGCATAATAATACTCCTTACTGCAATATTATTAATAAAATTTTACCGTTATTTTATAAAAGTGTCAATAATATTACGTAAAGAGCAGAATTATTATATATAATTCGTAACATTTTTATTGACCCGCATGATGCGATTATGAAAAATAAAAATATCATGTAAAAATCATCGATTACATCCGAAACGTTTTAAATATAAATAAGAAAGAGACGGTAAAACCGTCTCTTTTCATATAACACATCAATACGGGCTTATCTCAAGCGATTCGTCGTCGTGGCCTTTTTCGATTTTTTCAATGACTACGTAGTAGCTGTAGTCCGCGCTCGCGTCTATCTTGATGCGGTCGCCGACCTTGTGTCCGAGCAGCGCCTTGCCGAACGGAGATTCCTTGCTGATGTAGCCGTTTAAAACGTCGTTGCGCAGCGTCGTGACGATAGCAACCGTGCGAACCTCGTCGTCCTCTTCGTAGCGTATCGTCACCTTGTCGAATAGTCCCACTCTGTCGTCAGGCGACTTCACGTCTATGATAACCGCTGTCTCGATCATCGCGGTGAGATAACGTATGCGGCTGTAGTTTTTGTTGAGCTCACGCTTTGCGGAGCGGTATTCGTCGTTCTCGGAGAGATCGCCGAGGTCGCGCGCCGCCTGTAAGTGCTCCTTAAGCTGCGGGGTCAGCACTTTTTTGCGGTATTCGATTTCTTCGCGCATCTTTTTTATATCAACCTGGGTAAGCTCGTCGTGCATCGGCGCCACCTCATATAATCAAACAGTTATGATCTGCCGGACGGCTCGACCGGTTCCCGGCAGATAATAGATTATACCATTTCGCTGTCGGCGTGTCAATCGTCACGCGCGGTGCGCAAAAAAGCCGCCGGACGGCTGCGAACCGTCCGGCGGCGTCCTTGTTTTTTTACTTGCTTTCTTTATTCTCTTTGTTCTCGAAGTACTCGTTTATCTTGGCGACAAGCTCGTCAGGGTCTGTGCCGTGTACGGCGCAGGCCTCCTCGATCGTCTCGCCGCGCGAAGCCGGGCAGCCGAGGCAGAACATGCCGATATCAAAGAAGAAACGCGCTGTCTCAATATCTTCGTCGAGCAGATCGCCGATGTTGGTTTCTTTCGTGACCTTCATATATAGTCTCCTTTTACATTAATATCTTTCGATTTTCTTGATCCTGTATTTATGACCGGGATCGTTCAGCGACGGCTTCGTGCACGTCAGATACTCGTCGAGTCTTCTCATGTCGTCTTCTTCGAGCGCATATTCGCCGGCAAGGCTTTCAATGTGGTGGCGGAACTCGTGGCGCAGCGTCTTCCGGAGCACGCCGCGGAGCTCCTCGGCGCTGCGATTCGGGTAGAGCCGCGCGAAGCTGCCGTAGTATATCGCTATATACCGGCCCATTTCGCGGCTTACGATGTATTCGCCCATAATGTAAAGATCGTTCGCGCGCGCGTGCGGATCGAGCTTCGACCCGTCGATGACGACGATGCCGCCGTTCAGATCGCGGTACAGCTCTTCTGGTATCTCGTGCGCGAGCTCGTCTAACACGCGGTCGAACTCCTCGCGGTCGGGCATTCACCACGCCTCCCGTCTTCGCTATTATTCCCGCATATATTATAACATAATTCGTGCCGAAGTTTCAATATCGGAAAATTACGTGTTTTCGATTATTACGCCCTCGACGATGTCGGCGACATGCTCGCACGCGTCGCAAGCGGCTTCAAGGTTGTTGAATATATCACGCCACGGTATGACTTCGAGCGCGTCGGAGTTGCCTGTGTGCAGGTTTCGCATCGACTTGATGTAAGCGCGGTCGCCGTCCTCCTCGAGCCGGTTTATCTCGACAATGATCTCCTTCAGCTTTTTCGACTTCTTAAAGTTGCGGAATTCCTCCAGTAAAAGCGAAAGCGAATTGGCAAGCGTCACGACGACCTCTGCCTGTGCGACAGCGTCGGGGCGGATCGCTTTGACGCCGCCTGTATAGATGTGAAGAAGAACGTCTTCGATCGAGTCGATCACTTCGTCGATCGAGTTCGACAGCTTCAGAATATCGTCGCGTTCGATCGGCGTGATGAATGCGCGCATGATTTCGGAAAACAGATCGTGCTTGACGGTGTCGGCGCGGTGCTCGATTTTATGCATCTCCTCGAGCTTCTTTTCGATCGCGTCGGCGTCGAAATTTTTCAGTATATCGAGCAGAAACTTCGCCGCTTCGCCGGCAAGATTCGCGCATGTGCAGAAATTATCGAAATAAAAGCTGTCCTTTTTAGTCATAATTTATCTCCTATCTCCTGTATTCCAGTATTTCGGCGTCAGCCGCGGATGAACATAAACAGCTTGACCATCGCATAACCGATGAGGCCGCAGCCGGGGAAGGTGAGAATCCATGTGAGCACCATGTCGCGGACGACGCGGAGGTTGATCGCCGACAGCCGCTTCGTCGCGCCGACGCCCATAATCGCAGTGGTTTTCATGTGCGTCGTGCTGACGGGGATGCCGAACACACTGGCTAAAAGCAGCGACAGCGCGCCGGCGAGGTCGGCCGAGAACGCCTGATAGGGAGCGAGCTTGACCATGTCCATGCCGACGGCCTTGATTATGCGGTAGCCGCCGATCGATGTGCCGAGCGCCATTACGACGGAGCAGAGCAGCATCATCCAGATCGGCAGCGTCGCCGACGCTTCGCCTGTGGAACCGTTCGCCATAAAAACGCCGAGGATAAGCACGCCCATGAACTTCTGGCCGTCCTGCGCGCCGTGCATGAAAGACATCGCGGCGCCGCCGAATATCTGCGCTCCTTCGAAGAAGCCGGTCGTCTTTCTGCGGTCCATGTTGCGGCAGATAAGCGCGACAATTTTCGTAATTACAAAGCCGGAGCCGAAACCCAAAAACGTCGATAGAAGCAATCCGTAAATGACCTTGATCCATTCGGAGCTGTTGATGCCGGATAAGCCGCCCTGAAGCGCGATCGCCGCGCCGGAAAGCCCCGCGATCAGCGCGTGGCTCTCGCTCGTCGGAATGCCGAACCACCACGCCGCCACGGCCCACAGGATGATCGCGAAGAGCGCCGCGCACAGCGCGGTTATCGCGTCGGATGATGCTTCGGCGCCTCCTGTGTCGAAGTTGACCATGTTTTTGATCGTCATCGCGACCGTCGAGTTGACGAGCGTCATGACGAGCACGCCGAGAAAATTGAATACCGCACTCATTATAATCGCGGCGCGCGGACGTATCGCGCGCGTGCTGATGCATGTCGCTATCGCGTTCGGCGCGTCGGTCCAGCCGTTGACGAATATGACGCCGAGCGTCAGCAGCACCGTCAGCGCGAGTATGGGAGATGAAAAGATCTGTGCGATGAACCAGGAAAAGGTGATCTCTGTCATGCGGTTCCTTTCTTTTATATTAATTTAGCGTTAAACGAAATAATTGAGAAGAAAATCGAAGACGCATGGTTGAGCATATCGGGCATTATTATCATCTGCCTTTTATAAAATTGCCCAATTAAGATCAGTATAACATATTTTATATTTTCCGACAATAAATAAATGAAACGAAAATGTAAAATATTTCATGCCCGTTACGCGCAATATATAAAATAGTGAGATAAAGTGAGATTAATAAAGCAAAACGGGCGATTGAGAAGAATAAATTAACGTAATCGTCAACGTTTGACCATGCTTGACTTTGACTATCTTTGACCATGGCAGTATAATGGTTCCATCAGAAGGACAAAGATAGTCAAAGTCAAAGCCACCCGGAAGGAAGGGATGTACAATGCTGTCAGACAACATTGCGCGGCTCATCGAACAGATGCTTGACGCCGGTGACGGCTCCGCCGACGTCAAACGAAACGACCTCGCCGCGCAGCTCGGCTGCGTTCCGAGCCAGATAACATATGTTATAACGTCGCGGTTCACGCCCGAGCGCGGTTATTTGATCGAATCGAGGCGCGGCGGCGGGGGGTATATCAGGATCGTACGCGTCGACATGACGCGATCCCAATACCTGATGCACTTCTTCCGCGCGATAGGCGATTCGCTCGACGAGCGCGAGGCCGCCGCGTATCTTATGAACCTGAAGGACCGCGGCATCATAAGCGACAGGGAACAGAACATATTAAACGCCGCTCTCTCCGCCTCAGCGCTCGACAAGGTTCCGGCAGATAAAAGAAACGCTGTCCGCGCCGACATAATGCGCCATATACTGATGACACTGATGTGATATAGTAACAACCGTCCGGATCAACATGATTTAAATCAAGGAGTGATATATATGCTTTGCGAAAGATGCAAGAAGAATGAAGCCAGCGTGTTTTACCGCGAAAATATAAACGGAATCGAAAAGAGATACAGCCTGTGCTCCGAATGCGCCGCGAAGGCGCAGGAAAAAGGCGAGTTCGATATGACAATGCCAGATTTCAGCGCAGACCCGTTCGGCTCGATGTTCGCGCCGTTCAAATCGATCGGCTCGCTCTTCAATTCGGTGTTCGCGCCGGTGACCGAGCCGGCATACCTCGCCCCTGGCTCGAAGGAAGCCGTCAAGCGCTGCCCGCTCTGCGGCTCCGTCTTCAACGACTTCGTGAACGACGGCAAGGTCGGCTGTCCCGAATGCTACGACACGTTCGCGCCGGAGCTCGACAGGACGATCAAGCGCATCCACGGCAACGTCACGCATACGGGACGCGCGCCGAAGCTGTTCGCCGCCAAGCTTAACAAAAAGAAACGCCTCGCGGCTCTGAAAGAGGAGCTTAAGAAGACGATCGAAGAGCAGAACTTCGAGCGCTCCGCGCAGCTACGCGACGAGATACGCGCGCTCGAAGACGAGAAATAAAGCACAGGACCGACAGAAGGAGAGTGAATCATCATGACATGGTATGAAAACGGCGAAAACGACCGCGACGTAATAGTAAGTTCGCGCGTCCGGTTCGCAAGAAATATAAACGGCTACGCATTCGGCAAGAAGCTGACGGACGAAAAGGCGAAGGAGATCATTGCGCGCGTCCGCGACGCGCTCGGCGACAGCTATAAATACACGGATTTCGCCGACGTGCCGCCGATCGAGGCGAGGTCATACGCGGAGCGCCACACCGTCTCTCCCGAGTTCGCGGCCAAGAAGTCGCCGCACGCGCTTTTGTCCGACATCGAAAAGGGAGTCGATATCATGGTGTGCGAGGAGGACCACATCAGGATCCAGTGCACGCTCGGCGGCTTCGACTTGAAAACGGCGTATGAAACCGCGTGCGCCGTCGACGACATGCTCGACGCGAAGCTGTCGATAGCCTACGACGAGCGGCTCGGTTACCTCACACACTGCCCGACCAACCTCGGCACCGGAATGAGGGCGTCGGTCATGATGTTCCTGCCCGCGCTGACATGGGCGCGCAGCATCGGCGGCCTTCAGGCGCAGCTTTCGAAGCTCGGCATAACGGTCCGTGGCATCGACGGCGAGGGCTCGGACGCCGACGGGTGCTTATACCAGATATCGAACCAGATCACGCTCGGCATAACCGAGGATGAAACGCTGCGCAAGCTCGCAGATGTCGCCGCGAGCATAATGGAGCGCGAACGCGCTCTGCGCGCATCGTGGAAGGGCGAGAACCTCGCGCGGCTGCGCGACCGCGTGCGTCGCGCGCTCGGAGCGATGGCCTACGCCGAATTCATGACGACCGAGGAGTTCATGCAGCTTTACACCTACGTCCGCCTCGGCGCTTCGATGGGCATGGTAGAATCGCTGACGCCGGTCGAGCTCGACAGCCTGCTTGTGGCGGTCCGCCCCGCCACCGTAACGATAAGCGGCGGTTCGGCGGAGCAACTCGCGAAGGACGCGTCCGCCCGCGACGCCGCCAGGGCAAAACTTGTGCGTGAAAAGATAAGCGTGTAAACGGCAACGTGGTCGCCGCGGAGAGGTAATTTCCGTCTCGAAAGCGACAGCGGAACAGTTAAATAAATCGCTGCGGAGCCGGTGCGCTCCGGCTCCGCGGCGTTTATCGAATAAATAAGAGCCGTTGCGGAGAGGGTATGTTCCGTCACCGCGACAACAACCGTAAAAAAATTACGCGGCGGAGAGGGACCGCTCCGCACCGCCGCATTCTGTATAGAGGGAAGTGATACAATATGGCCGCACGATTCACACAAAAAGCCCAAAACGCGCTGAACAGTGCTCTTTACATGGCGCGGGAGCTGGGCCATAATTTCATAGGTTCGGAACATATCCTGCTCGGCCTACTCGGTGAGAGCGACAGCGTCGCAGCTAAAATACTGTCGGCCCGCGGCGTGACCGAAACATCGGTGCGCGCAGCGATCGAAGAGATCGACGGAACCGGCGAGCCGTCGTCCGTTACGCCCAACGATATGACTCCTCGCACAAAGAAGATAATCGAGACTTCGGCATACGAGGCGATGCGCTGCGGCCAGGGCTACATCGGAACTGAGCATCTGCTGCTCGCGCTCACCGCCGAGACGGACAGCGTCGGCGTGAAGGTGCTCTCCGAATGCGGAGTGCCCGCCGAGGACGTCCGCCGCGACGTCATGGAGTTTCTTTCCGGCGGCGGTTCGGGCGATGTCGGCCGCGACGGCGTAAGGCCGTCAGACCGCGTCGACGGTATATACACGAGCGCGGGTGACGCTGCGAAAAAACCCGGAGCGCGCGATAAAAACTCGATACCCGGCGCGCCGGTTCTGTCCCAGTACGGGCGCAACCTGTGCGCGCTCGCCGCGGAGGGCAAGCTCGACCCGATCATCGGCCGCGAACGCGAGACCGAAAGGGTCATCGAGATACTGTCCCGCCGCACGAAAAACAACCCGTGCCTGATCGGCGAGCCCGGCGTCGGCAAAACCGCCGTCGTCGAGGGGCTTGCTCAGCGCATCGCAGACGGGCTCGTACCCGAGACGCTGGCCGGCCGCCAGATCGTCACGCTCGACGTCGCCGGTATGATCGCCGGCGCGAAGTACCGCGGCGAATTCGAGGAGCGCATGAAGGGCGTGATGGCCGAGGTTCAGCGCAACCCGAACATCATACTCTTTATCGACGAGTTCCACACCATCATCGGCGCAGGCGCCGCCGAAGGCGCGGTCGACGCCGCCAACATAATCAAACCCGCGCTGGCGCGCGGTGAGATGCGCGTCATCGGCGCGACAACGATCGACGAATACCGCAAGCATATCGAAAAGGACGCGGCTCTCGAGCGCCGCTTCCAGTCGGTCATGGTCGGCGAGCCGACACAGGAGGAGGCGGTGCTGATCCTGCGCGGGCTGCGCGACAAATACGAGGCGCATCACAAGCTGAAAATATCGGACGAAGCTATCGACGCAGCCGTCAAGCTGTCGGTACGCTATATAAACGACCGCTTCCTGCCGGACAAAGCCATCGACCTTGTCGACGAGGCGTGCTCGAAGCTGCGCGTCGGCGCGCTGTCGCCCACGCCCGAGATGAAGGAGCTTGAGGATAAGCTCAAAGACTGCGCGGCCGCCAAGGAGGAGGCGATACGATCGCAGGACTTTGAGGGCGCCGCGCGGCTGCGCGACAAGGAGAAGGAGCTGCGCAAAACTCTCGACGAAGCGAAGGCGAAGGCGGAGAAGTCGCGCTCGCGCGATAATCTTGTCGTCGGCGCGGACGATATCGCCGACGTCGTGACCTCGTGGACCGGCATACCCGTCAAGCGCCTTGCCGACGAGGAGAGCGACCGGCTCGCGCATCTCGACGGGCTGCTGCGTCAGAGGGTGATCGGGCAGGACGTGGCGGTCGACGCCGTCGCCCGCGCGATCAGGCGCGGCAGAATGGGTCTTAAAGACCCGCACCGCCCGACCGGCTCGTTCATATTCCTCGGGCCGACCGGCGTCGGCAAGACCGAGCTGTGCCGAGCCCTCGCGGATGTGCTGTTCGGCGACCGGGACGCGATGATCCGCGTCGACATGTCCGAATACATGGAAAAGCACAGCGTCTCGAAGATGATCGGCTCGCCTCCCGGCTATGTCGGCTACGACGAGGGCGGCCAGCTCACGGAGAAGATCCGCCGCCGTCCGTACTCCGTCGTNNCAGATTCTCGAGGACGGCATGCTGACCGACGCTCAGGGCCGCCGCGTCGATTTCAAGAACGCGATAATCATCATGACGAGCAACGTCGGCGCGCAGGGAATCACCGAGCCTAAACACCTCGGCTTCTCCGATGTCGTCACGGCAAGCGCCGAAAACGAGCGCATTAAGAAAAACGTGCTCGATTCGCTCAAGTCCACGTTCCGGCCGGAATTTTTGAACCGCATCGACGAGATCATCGTCTTCAACAAGCTCACCGACGAAAACATCAAGCAGATCGCGTCTCTGATGCTTAATGAAGTCAAAGCGCGCGTCGCGGCGCTCGGTGTTGATCTGACCTTCGACGACAGCGTCCGCGACCTTGTCGCGAAGCAGGGCTTCGACCCCGTCTACGGCGCGCGACCGCTCCGCCGCGAGATAGTCCGCACCGTCGAGGACCCGCTGTCCGAGGCGATGCTCGCGGGCGACATCAAGGCAGGCGTCACCGTGACCGCTTTCGCGGAGGACGGAGCCGTCAGGTTCAAGACAACCGAAAAAAGTCAAAATTAACGCAACGGAACGCATAAATCCGAAAAAGCGCCCGATAATCATATTATCGGGCGCTTTATTTTTGCTTTTATAAAAACGAAAGCGGCTCTTGACAAAATACGGATTGTCTGCTATTATAATATAAATCTATTTCCGACGGAGGTAAACAATATGTCCGCTATCGTTTGCGAAAACAACATGATGCGCATGAAGTCTGCCTCCATGTCTGTCGCTATGTTTATTTTTACGGTGAGCTTTTTTGCTTACCGCTTTTTTTATTATTGCTTTACCCGTGTCAACTTAATACATCGAAGAAAAGTCGTGTGATGACTGGCGCAGTATAATAATATAGTCATTCAAGCGGTTTTCTTTGAGAAGACCGCTTGTTTTTATTAAATTATCAGATAACAATACGGAGGGATACAACGTATGACCGATATAGAAAGCGCGAGAGCGCAGATAAACGAGCTTGACGCGGAAATGGCGCGACTCTTCGAGAAACGGATGGAAGCCGCGAAGGCGATCGCCGCTTATAAAAAGGAACACGCGCTCTCGATACGCGACATCGAACGCGAAAAAGATCTGATAGCAAAAAACCGCGCGCTGATAAGCGACGCCGCCGTCGAATCATATTACGTTAAATTCATGGAGAATGTGATAAAGCTGTCGTGCGATTATCAGGCGATGCTGAACCGCGGCATGAAGGTCGCGTACAGCGGCGTCGAGGGCGCCTTCGGATATATCGCGGCGAAGCGCATGTATCCGGCCGCCGAACTCGTCAGCTTCCCCGACTTCACCGACGCATACCGCGCAGTCGAAAGCGGTGAAATGGACTGCGCCGTGCTGCCGCTCGAAAACAGCTACGCGGGCGAGGTCGGTACGGTGATGGATCTCATCTTCTCCGGCAGCCTGTATATCAATCAGGTATACGATCTCGAAGTCGTACACCACCTGCTCGGCGTAAACGGAGCAACCGTCGGTGATATTAAAAAGGTCATTAGCCATCCGCAGGCGCTCGACCAGTGCGACGACTACATCCGCGCGCACGGCTTCGATACCGAGATCTCCTCGAACACCGCAGCGGCCGCGAAGACCGTCAAGGAGCTGGGCGACAAAACCATCGCCGCGATAGCCTCGGATGAAACCGCGGACATTTTCGGGCTGAAAATACTCGACGGGCGCATCAACGCAAGCTCGAGCAACACAACGCGCTTCGCTGCGTTTTCGAGGGCGCAGAACCGTCCAGCGCCGTCGGCGGACAGCGACAACGAGCACTTCATCATAGTCTTCACCGTCCGCAACGAAGCGGGCGCGCTCGCCCAGACGCTCAACATAATCGGCGCGCACGGCTACAACATGCGCAACCTGCGTTCGCGCCCCATGAAGGACCTGCTCTGGAGCTACTACTTCTATATCGAGGCCGAGGGCAGCATAAACACGCAGAACGGCCGCGACATGCTCCGCGAGCTGTCGGCGGTTTGCGCGAAGCTGAAGCTGGTCGGAACATACACGCTCGGCAGCGTTAAAAAGGAGAACTGACGTGACCGTTCGTGTCAAAACAAACGAGGGCGGATATGATATTAACATATCCCGCGGCGCGCTTTCAAAAGCAGGCGAACACTTCAACCTGAACCGACGCGCTCTTGTCGTGACCGACGACGGCGTGCCGAAGGTGTACGCCGGAACGGTTGTCGCGCAGTGCAAATCACCCGTAGTCATGACGCTGCCGCGCGGCGAGGGAACCAAGTGCTTCGACTCGCTGCAGCATCTGCTTTCCGCAATGATTGAAAACGGCTTCACGCGTACCGACTGCGTTGTCGCGGTCGGCGGCGGCGTTATAGGCGACCTCGCCGCTCTTGCTGCGTCGCTCTACATGCGCGGGGTTGACTTCTGCAATATCCCGACGACGCTGCTTTCGCAGGTGGACTCGTCGATCGGCGGAAAGACGGCGATAAACTTTAAAAACATCAAAAACATCGTCGGCACGTTTTATCAGCCGCGTTGTGTTATAATCGACCCGGACACGCTCGACACGCT
>DBRA01000005.1:38097-38434 GCA_002305445.1 Clostridiales bacterium UBA1380
TAGACGCATCGATTACGGATATTACAGTGCGCTCGCTTGAGATAAAGCGGCGTGTGGTTGAGGCCGACCCGAAGGAAAGCGGGCTGCGCAGGGTGCTCAATTTCGGGCATACCGTCGGTCACGCGATCGAAAGCCTGCACGAAGGCGCGCTCTACCACGGCGAATGCGTCGCGCTCGGAATGCTGCCGATGTGTTCCGATTCAGCGAGGGCACGCTTGGTGAAAGTATTAAAAAAATACGGACTGCCAACCGAGATCACCGACGACACGCCCGCGCTCCTGCCGTATATCGCGCACGACAAAAAGGCTACGACCGGCGGCGTCAGCGTCGTCTATGT
>DBRA01000043.1 GCA_002305445.1 Clostridiales bacterium UBA1380
ATCTCATTTGAGGGTGTTTTGCGACTGCACTTTTATTATAGTAGTCCGTCTTTATCAATTTATGGGTTTACCGACTGTACTTTTCCTGACAACTCCAGATTGTCCCGACCAAAACAATCATGACCATACACACAAATCTCTTGCACTGATAGTTATTGCGTGGTATAATTATCATATAGAAAATGATAATACGAATCGAAACTGGTCTTTACTTATTAAGCCCTCTCCGGTTCGTAAAGTATATGCTATCCAAAAATTTGAGTTAATCCAAACTTATTGAGGATACATAAGGGGGGTAGGAAACGATGGATATACACGAAACGAGACAGCTTCTGAGAACACATACCATTTATGAGTTGCCGTTGCGGGTTACTTATTATGCGCGGGTTTCATCCGAAAGCGACGAGCAGTTAAACTCGCTGGGAAACCAGATAGCTTATTATGAGGGCTTCATAAAAAAGAATCCCGCGTGGACATTTGTTCCGGGTTATATAGACGAGGGTCTGTCCGGTATATCGACAAGGAAGCGCGAAAATTTCAACCGCATGATCTTCGATGCAAAGGGCGGTCTGTTCGATCTCATCATAACCAAAGAAATTTCCCGCTTCGCGAGAAACACCCTTGACTCTTTAAAATATACCCGAGAGCTGTTGAACGACGGCGTATGTGTGTTCTTCCAGAATGACAATATCAATACTCTTGATGAGGACAGTGAACTTCGTTTATCGATAATGTCATCTATCGCGCAGGATGAGCTTCGGAAGCTGTCGGGGCGAGTGAAGTTCGGACACCAGCAGGCCATAAAGTCAAAGGTCGTGCTCGGAAACAGCCGCATATTCGGATATAAAAAAGACCATAAGCGGTTGGTGATAGACGAAAAGCAGGCTGCCATGGTCCGCGAGCTGTTCGAGTTATACGCGACTGACAACTACAGCATGAAGCAGATCGAGAAGATATTCTGGGATAAGGGCTATCGCAACTATAACGTTAAAAAGATCGCGCATACAACGATGTCGGGGATCATATCCAACCCGAAATATAAAGGATATTATGTCGGGAACAAGGTAAAAGTCATAGACATGTTCTCGAAGAAGCAGAAGTTTCTACCGCCGGAAGAATGGGTCATGTTTAAAGACGAGACGGGAGAAATTGTCCCCGCAATCGTCAGCGAGGAGCTGTGGGATAAGGCAAATGAAATTCTCCATCGCCGCAGCGAGGATGTAAAGAACCGACAGGGAATATGCAATCACGCCAACCTCCTTACCGGAAAGCTGTGGTGCGCTGAGTGCGGACATGCTTATTATCGCAGAGAGTCCAAGAGCCGCGACGGAACAGTAAACTCTAAATGGGTGTGCTCCGGAAAAATCAATAACGGCGCGGCATCGTGTTCATCCTTCCCAATTTATGAGAGCGAGATTAAGCCGATATTATTCGATGTATTCAAGGACACTAAAATAGATGTAGAAGCGCTCATCGATGAATATACCAAGATGTATAAGGAGATGTCGACAGACGGCAACATCCAAAAGCAAATCGACGAGTGCAATGCAGTAATCGATATGGCTCTCAAGAAAAAGACGAAGCTGCTTGAGATGAATATAAATCAACAGCTTAGCGACAGTGACTTCTTTATAATGAATAAACAGACTGATGAAGAAAAAGCAAAGGCTGAAGAAACCGTTCGCGAGCTGGAGGAGCAGCTTCTGTCACAAACCGAATTTCGCAAGCATATGGATGAAATTCGCTCGACATTGCACCGCGCTCAGGCGGATGTGGAGAGCGGAATTATTACGAAAGAATTTGTAAACAAGTATATTGACCGCATCATGGTTACGCCCATCAGCGAAAATGAAGCGCGGCTGGATATTAAAATTTTTACGGGTACGAACAGTGAAAAATACCTGCGAAAGCTCGAGAGTCGTGCGGGACGCATGAATACAGAAAACACCGCCCACACGGAAACCCCAGCGGAATCAAGGGATTCCGAGCTTTCGATTCGTACGGGTCACACGTTTAAGAAGATGATTGAGAAGTACGAGAACGAAATCAAGAACTCGGCTTCGAAATAACTTTTAACCAGAAAAACGTCAACAACAAAGTGCGGTAAACGCTAAAGGATGCCGTTAGCGACGGATTAATCGCGGCGGATAACGCCAAGAGTCAAGTCGATAACCGGTAAACCGCAGCGGTAAACGCAAAAATTCTGTCTGAGACGGATGAACGATGCGACAAACGCGGACAAGTACGTCGATGACGGATATACCCGAGCAAAATATTCAAGTCTCGTCGTCGACGGATAAACCGAAGCGATAAACGCAGAAAATATTCGTCAAGACGGATAAATAGAAAAAGTCTTCCGCGTTAATTCGCGGAAGACTTTTTCATACGGCGAAAATCCGCGCAAGCATCATAAAGATACGTCCGCACAGACTCTCGCACTTCAGTCGTAAGCGCCTACGCGCTTTACCTCGGCGATGATGGCCTTGAAGTTTTCGAGCGAAACGCTGTTCGGTATCGAGTGGTCGGAGGAGAATATGTAGCCGCCGCCCTTTTTCAGCTCCGGCACGACCTTGCCGATCTCGGCGATGATCGCGTCGCGGTCGTCCCACAGCACCGCGTTGACGCCGCCGTGGAGCACGAGCCTGTCGCCGTATTCGCGCTTTAGCTTCAGCGGCTCCATGCCGGCCTTGACCTCGAGCGGGTTGAGCGCGTCGACGCCTATGTCGATAAGATCGGGTATGCGAGACATGATGTTGCCGCAGGAATGCAGGTGCGCGTATACGCCGTGGTTGTGCGCCCAGTCGACGGCTTTTTTATGGACGGGTTTAAGCAGCTCGCGGTATGTCTCATTCGAGAAGAACGTCGTGCCCTTGTAGCCCATGTCGTCCGGCCAGCTTATGCAGTCAAAGCGGTAACCGGCGTCCCAGATCATGTCGTAGAGCGCAATATCGACGTCGAGAAAATGCTCGAACATGTCGCGAACCATTTCCGGCTCCTCGCACATCGCGACGAGCAGGTTTTCGGTGCCCATCATCCACGAGTGCGTGACGTCGAAGCCGAACCAGAAGTCCGCGATCACCCAGTCGCCGCGTTCGCGCCAGAGCGGGTACGCGCGCTCGAGATACGCCCAGTCGACCCTGTCGCGCGTCGGAGTCATGCGCGCTTTAGCCTCCTCCCACGACTCCGGCGTCGTCACGCGCCAGTCGAGAAACTCCGGCGTCGAGTCGCGGTGCTTGAACGATTTCTGCGTGACACCCCACGATGTGGTGTATATGACGTATTCGTCCGTTTCTTCGAGCGTTTTACATTCATAACGCGGGCTGTTGTCGACGCCGATGGACGAAACGTGATCGATGTCGAAGTAATCCACCCAGTCCGCGTCCGCGGGCATACCTTCTCTGTGCCAGCGTTCGAACGTGCCGGACCACGGAATGTCCGTTATCGGCACGCGGTCGGCCTCTCTGTGCTCATACATGCGCTTAAAGCGCTCGCGCGACGTCATGGCTTTCATAAATCCGCACCTCTTTATGTTTATATTTGATATAAACTGATATGAGCTTGATGAAACTGCGAGTCGGTTTGCCGTTTTTTACATATTATCATGCGGTGCGGTTTTCGTAAACCTCGACCTTGTAACCCTCCGAGGTCCGGAGTATGAGCACACGGTCGTCGCCGCCGTACAGCTCGAACAGCTTTGTCAGATGCGACACGGCGATGAAAAACGAACCCGAAGCGGCGATGTACTCGAGAATACCCCGCAAGCCTTCCGCGCCCTCGTCGTATGACGTGGTCTGGAACGTCTCGTTGAACATCACGAGTGAGCACGGCGTCGCCGCGTCGATGATGTCCGCGATCTCCTTGACCTCCTCCTCGAATCTGCCGGCGGCGTCGAGCGTCGTCGACTCCTTTTCGGCGTGCGCGAAGCTGGTGAAAACGCCGGTGCGCATACTGATGCGCGCGGATGCGGCGGGGATGGGAAGGCCGCTCTGCGCCAGAATCTGCGCCGTCCCGAGCGAGCGCAAAAACACGGTCTTGCCGCTGTTGTTCTTGCCGCGCACTAAAACGCCCTTGCCGCCGTCCGCAAGCTCGATCGAGTTCGGCACGACCGACTCCGCCCGCGGCAGCGACGTAAGCAGGAAAAGATCGCGCAGCGAGTCGCACGAAAACGCGCATTCGCCGGACGGCAGCAGTTCGGGGAAGCAGTACGCAGCGCCCTTGAACTTCATATGGGACACGTACGCAAGCGCGACGTCGTAAAACGTCAGCTCGTGCGGAATGTCGGCGAAAATATCAAACACAGCCCGCATGACGCGCGAAAGCGCGGCCTCGAGCGACGCGAGAGCTTCGGTGATGAGCTCCGCGTCGCAGTCCGTCATGTCGCGGACCCGCACGCTGCCCTCGAATAATCCGGTGACTTTTGCGGCCTTTTGCTCATCCGTGTCCGGTGCCGGCGCCGGCGCCTTCCGCTTGAAGCGGCTGAAAAAGTCTGTGACAGCGGCGACGCTCTGCTGCGCCGAGCCTGAGCGCCGCGCGTCTGCCTCGATGTTTTCAATGACGCATATGCGCGTCAGCGTGTAGCGCAGCGCGCCGTCGATCGCTACCTCTGCGTCGTAGACGGTCTCGTTCGTCATCGCCTCGCATTCGTCGGCGATTTCCGCGAGCGCCGCGAAACCGTCCGACTCCGCGATGCCGCGGCAGTAGCCGAATAGCGAAGCGAGCGGCGGCGACACATCCGGGTACGGGTCGATGAGGTCGCCGACAGACTTGATAAACACGAGCGTCTTTTTCAGATACGACGCTGTAATGACCGTCAGCGCGCGGTTGTCGTCAAGCGACGTCGCGGCGATGTTCGTGCGTTTAAGCGAATACAGCTTGCGGCGGTTCGCTTCCCAGTCGTCACGTATCGGCTCAAGGCGGGAAAACACTTTTACAACCGAATCATACAGCGACGGCGAATTGATGAAATCGCGCAGGATGCTCTGGCGCATGACCGCTTCGTCCGGCTCCGGACAGATATCCGAGAGCACCGACAGAAAGTATCTGCGCCCGCGCGTATCGGGGTATATCGCAGCAAACGACTTGTCGATCGACAGGTTGTATATGCTCGCGGAACCGCGCTCGGAAGCCGCGGCGTCGCGGCTCCTGTCGTCGCCGTAAAGCAGACTGAACTTCATCATACCGCACCTCCTTTGCCGGTGTCGAGACGCTTTGAAAGCGCTTCGCGCGTCAGGCCGTACTTTTTCAGTATGTCGGCGGCGAACGACGAGCGCACCGCGCCGCGCTTGACGATCTTATAAAGACGGCGGTTGTTGTCCGCCTCGTCGATCTGCGCGGACAGAATCGTCACGCCCGTGTCCTCTACGCCGTGGAAGTGCGTCACGAACACGCCGGTCACACCGGCTGTGATCAGTCTTTCGGCGGCTTCGCGCGTCAGCGTATCGGCGCGGCGCTCGTCGGTGCCGGAATAAGTCTCGTTGAGCAGCACAAGCGCGTCCGGCGATGCTCCCGCGAAGATCTCCTCCATGCGGTTCGTCTCGTCGAGCAGCCTGCCGGTCCCCTCGAACCGCTCGTCCTGCGGGAAGTGCGTGAACACGCGCTTATACGGGTAAATCTTCGCCGAGCGCGCGGGCACGGGCGCACCGCCCGTAAAGAGCAGCGCGATCGAGCCGAGCGACCGCAGATACGTCGTTTTACCGCCGCCGTTCGCGCCGACAAGGAAGCAGAACGCGTCGCTGCCCTCGAGCGCTATGTCGTTCGGCACGACGTCCGTGATCCCGCGCGCGAGCAGCGATATGTCGCGCGCGTCGACGCAGTTCATCTGCGGCGTGTCGGCGACGTCCGGGTACGCAACCGGCCAGCCCGCCGCGCGCATCTTATCGCATAGCGCCGTCACCTCGATATAATAATCGAGCTCGTGTAGATACTCCAGTATTTCGTCGGTGAGCAGCCCGCGGAACGACACATAAAGCGAGCGAAGCGCGGCGAAGCCGTCCGGCCACAGCTTCGCTATCGCGTCGATGAAGCCTGTCGAGAGCCTCTTCGGCGAGTGTGGCTTGTCGTCCGCAATGTCGATGCCGATATCGCGCGACGCGACCGATATGCGCTCCGTCAGCGGCGCCGCTTCGGGCGGGTACGCGTCCGGCCGCTGCAAAAAAGAGCCGGACGCGGCGACGCGCACGTGAAAAGCTCCCATCTGCGCGAGCGCTTCCTCGGCTGCGGCGAGCTTATCGTTAAGCTCGGCGAAGCGCTGACCGTTCATAATACGCATATAGTGTCCGCTGAACCGCGAGAGAAGCAGGCACTCAGACTCGATCTGCGCGGCGGCGCTCATGAACGCGGCCGACTCGCGCGCATAGCCCACGAACATCGCATAGCGCTCGTTGTCGCTGCGCGCGCTTGATAAAAACTCAGAGCTGTGCGAAAGCGAAACGAGCGCGCGGCGCAGCTCCGCAAGCGTGTTTTTGCCGCGCTCCGTCTCGGCGTATTTAAACACCTCGCGTCGCGCGAGTATGTCGTCTTTGCCGCACGGCCGCCGAAGGACCGATACGGCCGATTCCGAAAGCAGCGACGTCAGGCGGATGTCCGTCATAACCTGCGCGCCGACCTCCTCGCCGCGCAGATCTGGGTCGATATATAGAAGCGACGGAGAATTCATATTTTTGACCTCGTTTCAGGTATATCTTTACAAATGCGAAAGCATATCGAGAAAATCGCCGCCGCGGTAAACGCGGAAACCGCCCGCTTCGTCGCGCACATCGTCGCCCGAATCAAGCGTCGCGATAATGCTGCCGCGGCTGCTGCCGATAACCGCCGGAGCCGGCACAAACAGCGCGCACTGCGCGACGGCCTTCAGCCGTGCGCTCGGCAGACCGGAGCGGAAATCTACGCGCGGCAGGTACTGCGTATCCTTCGGAATGCGGTTCATAACAATCGACGAGACGCCGTATCGCGTGAGGTGTTCGGTGACGAGGTACCGCGTCGGACCGTTGAAGTCGTACCGCAGCCGCTTGCCTGGCGATGTAAACAGCTTAATCGAATAGACCGTATCGCCGGTTTCGACGGCGGCGTCCCAAAAGCGGCCGCGCATCGGCGAAAAAAGCGAAACAGGCGTGCGCCAGTACAGCCCGAAGCGTTTCTTGCGGCACACTGCGGCGAGCCGCGCCGCGAAGACTGCGCGTTTTATTATTATCAGAACATACGGCCACATATAAAGCGCGGCGGCTATCAGCGCGAGCCACGCGGCTGTGTTCATATGAAGACCTCCCGTTTACCAGTCTTCCGTCAAATAATAATATCACATTTTACCAACCGCCGCAAGAAACAGCACGTTGCGTTTTGTAAAAAAGTATGCATGAAACGCCGTACGTCATGTATCGGCATTCATACGTCCGGCGGCGCATCGCCTGCGGCCGATGCCGCATACATATGAAAAATACCGCGCCGTGTTTACGGCGCGGTATGATTTTTGACTTCGCTTCCGCGACGATCACTTAATGCGGTAGCTGTCGCTCGCGGGTCGGCCGACGATGACGTTATCGCCGATCGACGCGCCGGAGCAGTGCTCTATGACGACTGGCGCGTCGCCGGGACGCCACGGCGCGCCGTGCGGCGCGATGAATATGCGGTTTCGCTCAAAGACGAGCCCTGCCGTCGAGAGGGCGTACAGCACCGGCTGCGACGGCGTGTCGAAGATGTTGTCGGTTATGCGGATGTTCTCGTGGAACGGCAGCGCGTCGTCCGGCTCCGGCACGACGGGGTTTATCGAAATGACGCCGTCGCAGAACTGGTATGCGCTTGAGAGACACCGGTCTGTGAAGACGTTGCGGCGGACGGTCGCGTCATGTACGGCGCCGGACTCGAACCAGCCGTTGCAGTCGCCGGAGAAAAGGATCGCGCAGCCCGACGAATCGAACAGGTTGTCCTCGATCAGTATGCG
The DNA here is from genome assembly GCA_002305445.1 of Clostridiales bacterium UBA1380. Taxonomy (GTDB): domain Bacteria; phylum Bacillota; class Clostridia; order Oscillospirales; family CAG-272; genus UBA1380. The sequence goes on from DBRA01000043.1 coordinate 7,937, forward strand.
CTTCGGCTCGCTGACGAGTATGCCGCGCGCGCGGCAGCTGCCGAATCGGCAGCCGCGTATGGTGACGGCGCACGCCGCGCTCAGGTTGTCGGCCGCAAGAGGGCGCGACAGATCGAGCGCGCCTGATATATCCGACTTGAAGCGCAGCGTGAAACAGTTGCCGGACGGCGTATACTCCGCGACCGTCGCCGTCGCGACGGGGTTCATCTTTGCGCGGTCGATGACGGCGACGACGTCGCCGCGGCGCGCCCAGTAGTCGAAGCCCATCGCCTGCGGATGGCCGAAGCGGCAGCGCGCCGTATCGCCCTCGACCGACTCGACGACAACGGAGCAGCCGTGGACGTTGATCGGGTCGTCCATCAGCCCTGAGAACGCGCAGTCCTCGACGACGGTCTCGCCGCGGCAGCACGTGATGTGCAGCCCGTCGTCGCGGCCGTTCGTGACGCGCCGGCCCGCGGCCGTGTTGGGCGTGAACAGGACGCGGCGGAACGTCATGTCCGTGCAGAACTGCGCAAGGCAGCCGAGCCCTCCGCAGGAGTAGAACGTTATGTCCTCCGTCAGCACGCGCTCGCTGTTCTCGTAGAAAATACCGGCGTGCCAGCGGTCGTTGTGGCGCAGCGCGACGACAGAGCCTTCGGGCGGTATGTATCCGCCTCTTACGCGGCGGCGGTAGGTATCTTCGCCGATCGGTTCGAGATGCGATACGCCGAATGAGTCGCCGGAGCCGGGTGCGACCGTAAGCGAGACCGGCTCGAAGCATATCGCGCCGCCGTTTGTCGCGTACTCCTCGCCGGCGCCGACGTCGAACCAGAGCCGTCCGTCGGCATAACGGTACGGAAACGATGCAGGATCGACGTATATATCGCAGTAATCGTCGCCCGTTTTGACGACGATGCCTTCGGCGATGAGCGGCTTCTCCCAGTCGATCACGGCGCCGCGCAGCGTTATGTCGGAGCACGAGTCGACGGCGACGGGCATCATGTGCCCCGCGAACATCAGCGAGCAGCCGGTGAAGTCGAGCGTTATATTCGTCATACCGCGCAGAAGCATTGCTATTTTGCGCTCGGGCAGCGGTTCAGAGTTCGAGAGGGAATAGCTTCGACGCAGCGCGTTTTCGGCGGAAAAGTCGTAGCGACCCGGCGCGAAGACGATCTTTGCGTCATGGCTCACCTTTTCGAACAGACGGTTTATCGCTTCGGTCATGTCGCGGCCCGTATCGGGCGCGACGCCGAAGTCGCGGGCATTTATAATTTTCATGTTTTTCCGGTCCTCCGCATAAATATAGTGTCATTATATCCCAACGCGCAGGCTGCGTCAATAAGTTCGTGTTTATCAAAGATGATATAAAAAATCAAGCATTATAATCGTTAATATGCAAAAAAGATTATTATTAAAGGGATATTAAATTAACCATTATGCTTGACAATATGAGGCGCGGCGTATAGAATAATTTGTAAATAAAGTAAATTTCATAAAAATATGAGGTGATCAAAATGCTGAGACAGGTTGTGACCGAAAACGGCATAGTCCGCGGACTTCCCGCAGCCGACCCGCGCATAACGAGCTTCAAGGGCATACCGTTCGCCGCTCCGCCGGTGGGTGAGAACCGCTGGAGAGCGCCGCAGCCCGCCGCAAACTGGGACGGCGTTTACAACGCGTTCGATTTCGCGCCGATATCGATGCAGGCGAAGACGGTGATAGACCCCGCCAACATCTATACGCGCGAATGGGCGGTCGACCCGGACATCCCCATGTCCGAGGACTGCCTTTACCTCAACATATGGACGCCAGCGAAGAGCGCGGACGAAAAGCTGCCCGTGTATGTCTGGTACTTCGGCGGCGGACTGCAGGTCGGCCACACCGCTGAAATGGAGTTCGACGGCGAGCGCATCGCGCGCCGCGGCATCGTCGTCGTCACGGTCAACTACCGTCTGAACGTCTTCGGTTTCCTCTGCCACCCCGAAATTACGGCGGAGTCGCCCGACGCGCCCGCCAACTTCGGAAACCTCGACCAGCGCTTCGGCACGCTGTGGGTGAAGCGCAATATAGCCGCGTTCGGCGGCGACCCGGACAACATCACGATCGGCGGCCAGTCGGCCGGCGGCGGCAGCGTCATAACGCAGCTCACCTCGCCCGTGAACGAAGGGCTTTTCAACCGCGCCATCATTCAGAGCGGCATGTTCGCCGCCGTCTATCCCGGAACGCGCTCGCCCGGCATGCGCCGCACGCTGAAGGAAGCGGAGGAGCAGGGAAAGGCGTTCTTCGAGTTCTTGGGTGTACATACGCTCGCTGAAGCGCGCGCGATCGATGCCGAGACGCTGCGCGACAAGATGCTGCAGTACCGCGCGTTCTGGGGCACCGTCGAGGACGGCGTCTATTGCGTCGGCGACGGATTTACACGGCTGGTGCGCGGCGAAAGGCTGCCTGTGCCGATCATGTTCGGGCACACGTCGAGCGAATTTTTCAGCTCGCCGCAGGCGAAGAACAAAGCCGAACTGCGCGCTCTCGCGGAGAAGCTGTACGGCGATGACGCCGATAAGTTCCTCGCCTTCTTCGACGGCGCGGACGACACCGAGAGCGCGATACGCGCCCGCGGAGCTGTCAGCGGCATCGAATACGCGATACGCGTCGCCTGCCGCGCGAACGAGCGGCTTGACTCGCCTCAGCCGATGTACTATTACAACTTCGACGCGGAGATCCCCGGCTGGGATAACCCCGGCACGTTCCACAGCGTCGACCTCTGGTTCTTCTTCGAGACGCTCGCGAAATGCTGGCGGCCGTTCACAGGTAAGCACTACGACCTCGCGCGCCAGATGTGCAACTACTGGGCCAACTTCATCAAGACCGGCGACCCGAACGGCGACGACGCGACAGGCGAGAGAATGCCCGAGTGGAAGCCCTACACCGAAGCGGAACCCTACGGCATGTACTTCGGCGACAAGGCCGAATTCAAGCGCGAGCCGCCTTCCGATCTCATGAAGTTCATCGTCGACCAGTATTTCAAGAAGAACTGAGGTGCGTTATGGGGTACTATTCATATAAAACACCGGACGAACTGTTCCGGGAGCCGCAGAAGCGCGGCGCGCTCGATGACCTTTATTACAAGGTGCCGGACGGAACGGATAAGCACGCATGGGTGTATGTTCCGTACGGCTGCGACAAGAACAAGCAGTACAACATCCTCTACCTGCTGCACGGCGGCGGCGTCAACGAGGACTGGTGGTTCGTCACGTTCCCGGACACGCTTAAGCTCGTCGACAACATGATCGCGGACGGTCTGTGCGAGCCGTGCATCATCGTGACGCCGACTTATTACAAGCCGAATAACTTTAACCTCGGTCCGGGCTTCGATGTGACGGAGCGCTTCGCGGACGAATTGCGCACGTGCCTCATCCCCGCCGCGGAGACAAAGTATCCGACCTTCGCGCGCGGCGACGTGACGGAGCAGAATCTGATCAGAACGCGCAGGCACCGCGCGCTCGCCGGACTTTCGATGGGCTCCATGACGACCTACCGCGCCGGCTTATATCACAATATCGACATCATATCGTGGTTCGCGCCGTATTCGGGCTGCTGCGGGCCGAACGGCGACCGAGACGCGGAGGTCGAGCGCCTTTGCTCCGTCATAGCCGACGAGTACGGCAAGAATCACATGATCGACTACCTGTTCTGCTGCAACGGCGACGGCGATATAGCCTACGCGGAGCATAAATACATCATGGACAAAGCCATGGAGAAGTCGCCCTTCCTGACGCGCGGCATCAACTGTGAATTCATGACCATACCCGGCGGCGTCCATGACATGAAGGCATGGCAGTACGATCTGTATGAGACGCTGCGCTTTTTCTTCACAAACCGCCGTCCGCAGCCGGACGGCATGCCGCCGATGAGGGCGACGCCGGTCAGGAGCTACAAACGCCGCGGCGGCGATATGATCGAGCTCGCCGACACCGCGCCGCAGGAGTACACGTCCCCGTGCGGCCGCGGCGGTAAGGTGGAGCCGATAAGCTATGAGTCGCGCGACTACCTGCACGACGGCGAAAAGGTCATAAAGCCCGGCTTCATCTACCTCCCCGAGGGCTGCGGCAGGGACGGGCGCAAGTACAACGTTCTGTACCTGTTCCACGGCGTAGGCGGCAACGAACGCGAGTGGGGCATGACGGGCGACGACAGCATCGTCAAGCACATCATGGATAACCTGATCGCGCGCGGCGAAATCGAACCGTTCATCGTCGTGACGCCGAACGGGCGCTCGAGCGCTGCGTTCGCCGACACGTCGTTCCAAAACATGCACGGCTTCTACCGTTTCGGCAGCGAGCTGCGCAACGACCTGATCCCGTTTATCGAGAAAAACTACCCGGTAAACGGCGGCGACAGAACGAAGCGCGCCGCCGCAGGGCTGTCGATGGGCGGCATGCAGACGACAAACATCGCGCTCTGCGAATGCCTTGACCTGTTTTCGTGGTTCGGCGCGTTTTCGGCGTGCCCGACGACTTACAGGGCAGACGAGATCGCGCGCAGGCTCGAGAGCTTCGACCCGTCTCTGCGCGCGTACTGCTACTACGGCATCTGCGGCACTGCGGACGGCGTCGCCATGGAGCACGCGTCAGCCGCGGTCGGCGGCCTGACCGCGCTGACCGACCGCATCGCGCCCGAAGACCTCGTGTGGCAGGAGGTCGAGGGCGGCTATCACGATTTCCGCGTCTGGTACGCGGGCTTCTACAATTTCGCGAGGATGATATTCAGATAAGGCGCAAGATTATTCAAAGAGCTATTTTAACCGCCGCATAATGCGCGGCGGATACGATTAGCGGATATGCCATAGACCGGCGGCGGGTTGTATTAACGCGCCGCCGGTTTTCCGCATAAAATTTTTATGAATACCTCTTGACACGGCGCCGCCGAAATGGTATAATACGCCATACTAAATTTTGCTGCGGGAGGAGCCTCGGATATGGCTATATTCGGACATAATAATACCTGGCTCTGGCGCGGCGGGTTTAAGACCCGCCCGTAAACCCGCAGAGCCGCTTTGTCGTACAATTTTTTAGTCTGTATCTATAATTGTAAGCGCGCTTTGCGTTGTGAGACGATATCCCCGGGTCGTCTCGTTCAATGTGAGGACGCGTTGTTTTTATGCCCGCGCGACGCGTTCGTGATATTCAGCGGAGTAAAAAATATTACGAAAGCGAGATAATATACAATGGAAATGAATAAAATAATCGAACTCGATAAAGCTAACGACAAAGCCGTATTAGGCGAGGGCAGCATCAAGCAGTGTGACGATACACGCATCGACGATGCTCCGGAAAAACCGGTTCCCGCGGATAAATGCGAAAAGAAAACCTACCGCGACTTTGACAACTACCTGAAACAGTTCCCGACAAAGGACGGCCGCTTCGGCCCGTACGGCGGCGCGTATCTGCCCGACGAGCTCATCCCCGCGTTCGAGGAGATTACCGAAGCGTATCAGACGATCTGCCACTCGTCGCAGTTCATTTCCGAGCTGCGCCGTATCCGCAGGGAGTTCCAGGGCCGCCCGACGCCGGTCTATCACTGCGAACGCCTATCCAACCTTATATCCAAATGCCAGATTTATCTGAAGCGCGAGGACCTCAACCACACCGGCGCGCATAAGCTCAACCACTGCATGGGCGAGGGCCTTCTCGCCAAGTTCATGGGCAAGCGCAAGATAATCGCCGAGACGGGAGCCGGTCAGCACGGCGTCGCCCTCGCGACCGCAGCCGCTTACTTCGGGCTCGAGTGCGACATCTACATGGGCGAGGTCGACATCAAGAAGCAGGCGCCGAACGTCACGCGCATGAAGCTGCTCGGCGCGAACGTCATACCGGTAGGCCACGGCCTCAAGACGCTCAAAGAAGCGGTCGACGCCGCGTTCGAGGGATATATGCGCGAATACAAGGACGCGATTTACTGCATCGGCAGCGTTGTCGGGCCGCACCCGTTCCCGATGATGGTGCGCGACTTCCAGATGGTCGTCGGCATCGAGGCGAGAGAGCAGTTCTTAGAAATGACGGGGCTTCTTCCCGACGCCGTTGTCGCCTGCGTCGGCGGCGGGTCGAACGCGATGGGCATGTTCCCGGCGTTCTTGTCCGATCCGGTCGAGCTTTACGGCGCTGAACCGCTCGGACGCGGTACCGCGATCGGCGATCACGCCGCTTCGCTCACCTACGGCCGCCGCGGAATTATGCACGGCTTCGAATCCATAATGCTTGCCGACGAAAACGGCGAGCCCGCTCCGGTTTATTCGATCGCGAGCGGACTTGACTACCCGTCCGTCGGCCCCGAACACGCATACCTGCGCGACTGCGGCCGCGTCAACTACGAGTCCGTCACCGACGACGATGCGATGACCGCGTTCTTCGCGCTGTGCCGCAACGAGGGCATCATCCCCGCCATCGAATCGTCGCACGCACTCGCGCTCGCGATACGTCTCGCAAAGCGCATGGAGACCGGCTCCATACTCGTCAACCTGTCCGGCCGCGGCGACAAGGACATCGACTACGTCGTCGAACACTACGGCACGGGCGAGGACTACCTCTCGAAGCTGTGATTTGCGTTATTTAAATAATATTACAGACAAGAAAACCATATTTCATTGATTTTTCACACGGTATATGATAAACTGATGACCGCGCCGGTTTACGGCGCGGTCATTTTTCGCGCTTTTGCGCGGGGAGGAGGGAAGCGGCTTGAGGAGCTTTGCGGATTACAACCCGATTGCGGTTTTCGTATGGTTCGCCGCCGTGACGCTTGTCGCCATGTTCTGCATGAATCCGGCCGTCGCCGCGCTGTCCCTTCTCGGTTCGGTCACGCTCTACATCGTGCGCAACGGCGCCCGCGGATGGCGCTCGCATGCGGCGTTTTTCGCACTGTTCGCCGTTATAGCGCTTATAAACCCGCTCTTTTACCATAACGGCGCGACGGTGCTTTTCGTCCTGAACGACAACCCCGTGACGCTCGAAGCGCTTGTCTACGGCGTCGTCTCGTCGGCGACGATTGTGTCGGTCATCTACTGGTTCCGCTCGTTTTCGCAGATAATGACGAGCGAACGGCTCTTGTACCTTTTCGGTTCCGTGTCGCCCAAGACGGCGCTGCTTATATCGATGGCGATGCGGTACATCCCGCTCCTGCGCCACCATACCGCGAAGGTCAACGACGCGCAGCGCGCGCTCGGTATGTATAAGGACGACAATATTATCGACGACATTCGCGGCGGCCTGCGCGTCTTTTCGATCATGGTCACATGGGCGCTCGAAAATGGCATCGTCACCGCCGACAGCATGAGCGCGCGCGGCTACGGAACGGGCAGGCGCACCTTTTTCTCGATCTACCGCTTCGGACGCGCCGACGCGCTTATTACGGCGCTGACCTTGCTTTTCGGCGCGGCGGCCGCCGCCGGTATAGCGACCGGCTCGGTTGCATTCGAGTATTATCCGCGCATAACTGACGCGCCCGCCGGCGCGATGAAGACGATTACCTGTATATCATACGGACTGCTCGCGTTTTTGCCGTCCATTATCGAAGTCGGGGTGAAGATAAAATGGAAATACTTACAGTCGACGCTCTGAGCTTCACATATCCCGAGTGCGCGAAGAAAGCGCTCGACGGCGTCAGCTTCGCCGTGGAACGCGGCGACTTCGTCGCTGTCGCGGGCGCGACCGGCAGCGGAAAGTCGACGCTGCTGCGTCTGCTAAAGCGCGAGCTTGCGCCTATGGGCGAGCGCTCCGGCGCGATATACTACCGCGGCAGGCCGCTCGACGAAATACCCGCCGCCGAATCCGCGCGCGCGATCGGTTTCGTGATGCAGCGGCCGGAGCAGCAGATCGTGACCGACAGGGTATGGCACGAGCTCGCGTTCGGACTAGAAAACTTAGGGCTGCCGACCGATGTCATACGCCGCCGCGTATCGGAGATGTCAAGCTATTTCGGCATCGAAGACTGGTTCGATAAAAATGTCGCGGAGCTGTCCGGCGGGCAGAAACAGCTTCTCAACCTCGCCGCGGTCATGGTCATGCAGCCCGACGTGCTCGTGCTCGACGAGCCTACGGCTCAGCTCGACCCGATCGCCGCCGCCGACTTCATCGCGACGCTTGTAAAGCTGAACCGCGAGCTGTCGCTGACGATCATCATCGCGGAGCACCGGCTCGAGGATGTCGTCCCCGCAGCCGATAAGCTGCTCGTGCTCGATGACGGCAGGCTGCTCGCGTTCGGCCCCGCAAGGCAGACAGCAAGCGGTCTGCGCGGCCATCCCGCGCTGCTGGAGGGCATGCCCGCCGCGGTGCGGCTGCACAACCGCCTCGGCTCGGACGCGCCGTGCCCGCTGACGGTGCGCGAGGGAAGGGCGTTTGTCGAGGGCGGCTACGGCAACGATGTCCGCGCGCTGCCGGACAGGCCGTATGCACATTCCGCCGATGCCGCGCTCGAGTTCCGCGGCGTGTTCTTCCGCTACATGCGCGATCTGCCGGATGTTCTGCGCAGCCTCGACTTGACCGTGTATGCGGGCGAGATATTCTGCGTCCTCGGCGGCAACGGCTCCGGTAAATCGACGATGCTGGCTGCGGCGTCGGGTCTTTGCCGCCCGTACGCCGGCACCGTAAAAGCGTTCGGCAAAAAGCTCGGCGACTATAAAAACCGCACGCTTTATAAGGACTGCTTGGCGCTTCTGCCGCAGGATGTGCAGACGGTGTTTTTGCGCAACACCGTGCGCGAGGAGCTGGACGAAGTCGGCGCACGACCGGAGCAATACGGGCTCGACTTGTCCGAACTGTACGAAAAGCACCCGTACGATCTGTCCGGCGGACAGCAGCAGCTTGTCGCGCTTGCAAAGGTGCTTGCCGCGAATCCGCGCCTGCTTCTGCTCGACGAGCCGACAAAGGGACTTGACGCGCACGCTAAGGCCGTGATGACGGATATCCTGCGTTCGCTCCGTTCGCGCGGCGTGACGATCGTCGCGGTCACGCACGACGTCGAGTTCGCCGCCGGTTTCGCCGACCGCTGCGCGCTGTTTTTCCGCGGCGAGATAACGTCATGCGACGTTCCGCGCGCGTTTTTCTCCGAAAACAGCTTCTACACGACCGCGGCAAACCGCATGACGCGCGGCTATTACGACGGCGCGGTCACGGTCGACGACGTCGAAGCGCTGTGCCGCCTAAACGGCGCAAAAAACCGAATGCAGAAATAAGTACCGTGTCATAAAAAACGCCCGTGCGGCAGGATTCAACACCTCCGCACGGGCGATTTATATTACTTCTGCTATATATCGGACTCTTGCGGCCGTCAGTGCGAGCGCACGTATTCGGCGGCTCTTTCGGCCGCGATAGCGCCGTCGGCGCACGCGGTCACGATCTGACGCAGCGTTGTGTCGCGGACATCGCCCGCGACGAAAAGCCCCGGCACCTCTGTGCCGCATCGCCCGTCCGTCAGAACATAGCCCGACGCGTCAGTTTTAACGAGTCCGCGCAGTACCGCGCTTTCCGGCGTCTGCCCGACCGCGATGAATATGCCGTTGACTTCGATTTGGCGTTCCGTCCCGTCGTTGACGTTCTTCACCGTCATGGATTTGACGCTGACGTCGCCGTCGATCGAAACGGGAACGGAGCTTAGCACCTTTTCAACCTTATCGCAGCGCTCGATCTCTTCGACCGTAGCCGCGGCCGCACGGTACTCGTCCCGGCGGTGGATGAGGTACACCTTCGACGCGATGCGCGAAAGATAGAGCGCGTCGCCGAGGGCGGTGTTGCCGCCGCCGACAACCGCGACGGGCTTTCCGCGGAAAAACGCGCCGTCGCATGTCGCGCAGTAGCTCACGCCGCGACCGAGCCACTTCGACTCAATGCCGAGCGAGCGCGGCGATGCGCCTGTCGCGACGATTACGGATTTGGCTTCGTACACGTCGCCGTCAGCGCCGATCTTGAAGCCGGTTTGCGTACGTTCTATCGAATCCGCCTGAGCGTAAACGGTGGTCAGCCCCAGCCCCGTCGCCTGCGCGTGCATCTTTTCGGCGAGTTCATAACCCGCGATGCTGTCGAAGCCGGGGTAGTTCACGATTTTATCCGCAAGCGCCGCCTGTCCGCCGACGCCGGTCTTTTCGAGCAGCGTAACGGACGCGCCGGAACGCAGCGTATAAATCGCCGCCGTAAGGCCTGCCGGTCCGCCGCCGATTATGAGAATATCAGTCATGGCTCCTCGCTTTCAATAGAAAAAAGTATCAATATTATTAGAAGTTTTAAATATTATATATCCGTTACCGCCGATTGTCAAATTTTAGCGTCAGACGATCTGAAACAGATAAAACTTCAGGTAGTCCGTCTCCGGTACGGACAGCAGCACAGGATGGTCTGGCGCGGCTCCCCTCGCTTCGATCAGCTTCAGCGTCACGTTCGCGTCCGCCGCGGCGCCGCGCAGTATGCGTATGAAGTTTTCGGGCGTCATAAAGTGCGAACAGGAACATGTCGCAAGGAAGCCGCCGCGCGGCAGCAGCTTCATCGCGCGGCTGTTGATCTCGCGGTAGCCGCGCTCGGCGTCTTTAACGGTCGCGCGGCTCTTTGTAAACGCGGGCGGGTCGAGGATTACGAGGTCGAAGTCGGCGTGCTCCGCGCATAGCTGCGGCAGAAGCTCGAACACATCGGCGCGCGCGACTTCCATAACATCCGACACACCGTTGCGCCGCGCGTTGTCGCGCGCGAGCTGCACGGCCGTGTCGGAGACGTCGACCGCAAGAACGCGCTCCGCGCCGCCCTTCGCCGCGTTGAGCGCGAACGAGCCGGTGTGCGTGAAGCAGTCGAGCACGCGGCGGCCGCGCGCGAGCCGGCCGACGGCGGCTCTGTTGTACTTCTGGTCGAGGAAGAACCCCGTCTTCTGCCCGTTTTCGACGTCGACGGCGTATACCACACCGTTTTCGGTTATCTCCGTGAGCGGCGACGGCGAGCCGCAGAAGTCACATTCATACCAGCCCTTGTGCTGCGGCAGCCCTTCGAGCGTGCGCACGTTTGACTCGCAGCGCTCGTATATGCCCGCGACGCGCGCATCCGTTTCGGCGAGCTTGTCGCACAGCGCGCGGTAGATGGTTTCGCGGCGAAGCTCCGTGCCGACCGACAGCACCTCCGACACGAGTATGTCGCCGTAACGGTCGACCGTCAGCCCGGGCAGACCGTCGGACTCTCCGAAGATAAGGCGGCAGCAGCCGAAGTCGCCGCCCATGACGGCGGCGCGGTAGTCGACCGCATAGCCGACGCGACGGCGGAAGAACGCATCTCCGAACGTCTCGTTCGCGTTCGTCGATATGACGCGCAGGCGCAGCTTGCTCTTTTCGCTGTAAAAGGCCGTGCCGAGGTACGCGCCTTTTTCGGACACGACGTCGATTAGCGAGCCGTTGCCGCACGCGCGGTCGATCGACTTTACCTCGGTGTCGTAGACCCAGACGTGGCCTGCGCGAAGCGATGCTTCCGCTTTGCGCGAGACGGTCGCGCGCGGGAATGTTCTGTCTGATTTCATAATATATACTTTCCGTAAAAATGATTGAATATGTTCGCGAAGGTATATTATAGCATAAAAACCTCGGAATTAAAACAAAAAGCGCCCGAGCGGGCGCTTTTTTATGCTTGTCAGTTACCCCAGTCGACCTCGGCCATTTCGCGGCACTTGTCGGCGAGCTTCTGGAACTGCTTAGTCGTCGATTTTTCGAGCTTTGCGAGCGAAGATACCGCGTCGCCCTTGGCGCCGCTGCCGATATAGTCCTCGACGAAGGTGCTGTAGTTGTTGAGGTGGTAAATGTAGCCGACGTCCCAGACGCGCCCGTCCATGATTATGTCGAGCATACGCGACGTGTCGGGGTCGTTCGCGTACTTCTTGTCAAGCACGACGTCGAGGTAGTCGGGTATAAGCTCCTTGTAGGACTCGGCGGCCATCGCCTCGATGATCAGACCCGTGCGGCTGACGTCTTCGGCGTCGATCGGTATGCCGAGTATATAACCGCGCGCGTCGACGTTTGTGTGGTATGTGTCTATGTTCTCGTCGAACATCGGGTAGGGCAGTATGCCGTAGGAGGACATGACATCGCGGTAGCGGATTTCAAGCTCGTAGAGCCACACAGTCGTGAACAGCACGCGGTTTGTGTCGAAAGCGATCGGGCACGGCTGATCGTGCGGGATCTGGAGCGTCCTGTTGTTTTCACGGTACAGCTTCGCGAGCTTGTCGAGCAGCGCGAAATACTTTTCGGTGTAGTTGAGCTTTACGTTGCCGTCGTCGTCGAAGATGATGCCCATCTCGCCCGCCGTATACGTCCATGTGTATGTATGGAAGGAGAAGTTTGACGCGTAGCCGTACGTGTCGTCGTTGTTCATCTTGCCGTCGCCGTTCGTGTCTCTGCTGATGCTGTCGACAATCTCGAAGAACTTATCGAAGACCCACTCCCGGTTGTCGACAAGCGCGTATAGGTCGCCGAGACCGTATGCTTCGGCCATGTCTTTATTAAAGACAAGCGCCTGCGCGTACTGATACGAGTTGAGCGAGAAGTCGTTCGAGACATACGGCAGATAGCCGTTGAGCTCTATGGTATCGTTGAGCTGCGTGTGCCACCACGGTTTTTCGAAGTTTATGTTCGGCACGGCGTACCAGTTGTAGAGCGAACCGGTCAGCACGAGAGTCGAACCGCCGTCGAACGAGTGGACGCCGAGCAGATCGTACGCATGGTCGCCGGAGCGAATGCTCGCCTGCGCCTTCGACGCTAAGCTGCCCCACGGCACGCCCTCTGTTTCAAACTTGAAGTTGTATTTGTCTTCAAGCTTTGTGTTCCTGTTGTATATGTCGTCGTTTATGACTTCGCCCGTGAGCTCGTCGGTGTCGAACGTCCAGTGACCGGACAGCGCGTCCTCGAACATGAGCATGCGGAAAGTGTAGCCGTCAAAATCGGCGTCCGGCAGGTCGTCCGGTACGAGCCGGCGCGCTTCGCGGTCCGAAATAGCCGATGTGGCGGCCGCCTCGGCCGCTTCCGGCGACATTGCTTCGCTTTGAATATCGGAGGTTGATGCATTATTGTCGGTTTGAGCGGCATCGCTGCATGCGGCTAATGATATGATTATCAAGAACGCTGTCAGCGCCGATAGTGTTCGCTTGATGATCATAAATCCCCCTTAAAAATTTCATAAACAGGAAACATCGTCTATATAGTATCATAAAAATTATGGCATGTCAATCGTTATATGCCGGATTGTTGAATATTGCTATAAACGTTCAAAGCTGTGCGGCCAAATAAATGCGGCCTCCCCCTTTCGGGAGAAGCCGCATATTATTAATCACTGTCCGGCGTTTTCTTCGAGTTTCGAGAGAACCTTTTCAAGCGTCTTTGTCCAGACCTTTTCGTTTTTAGCAACAACCGAGCTGATGTCTGTCTTCTTCGACGAAAGCTGGTTGCGGAAGAAGTGGATGATATCGCTCAACGAGTTTGAATACAGCCCCGCGAAGTCGCTTGACACGTTGTCATGGATGAGGTCGATCATCTCGGCCGATTCCGGGTCGCGGCTGTATTTGATCTTCAGCGCCACGTCGTAATACGCGGGTGCCACGACGCGGTGGCTCTCGGCCGCAAGCGCTTCGAGCATACTAGAGGTTGCTTCGACCTTCTTGTTGGTCACGGGTATGCCGAACAGGGTTACGCCGTCGTGAAGCATCGTGTTGTAGCGCTCCTGCGCTTCGTCGAGCTTCGGAACGGGCACTATGTAGTAGTCGTCCGTCATCTCGCGCAGGTAGATCTCGGCCTGATAGAGCTTGTTAACGGTCGCGAACACGTTGCAGTTCGCGAACATCGTCATGGATGTCACGGAGTCGTCGGAAGCGCTGACGAACGATCCCTTGCCCTCGTAGACAAGCTTATACAGCTTCTCGTAGAAGGTATATGTGCGTTCGTTGTTTAGGCGTATTTCCGGAACGCCGTCCGCGTTGATCTCCGAGCACTTGATCATGCTGCCCGACGCCATGCCGTCGATCGGGTCCTGAATGTTAATAATCCAGCCGAGCAGGTCGTCCTTGTCGATCTTCCCGTTGCCGTTCAGGTCGTTATACACCGTTTCGGATAATTGGAACAATTTGTCGAGCGTCCACTGTCCGTCGCGGACGAGCTGATAAATCGACGTGTCGCCGAAGTTGTCCAGCCAAATCCGCTGGTTCACATATGTGACATACATGCCGCCTATGTAGCGCAGAGCCAGGTCGCCCGTCGCCCAGTATTTAGCGCCCTTGTAGCTCATGTTGTCAATGTATTCGGTCGCCCAGTAATTCTGGCTGAAATC
>DBRA01000036.1:0-566 GCA_002305445.1 Clostridiales bacterium UBA1380
TTCGCCGACCATCTGCGGGTCGAGCGCCGACGTGGGTTCGTCGAACAGCAGCACCTCCGGCTCCATCGCTAAGGCGCGAGCTATCGCGACGCGCTGTTTTTGTCCGCCGGAGAGCTGTCGGGGCTTCGCGTTTATATACGGCGCCATACCGACCTTGTCGAGGTAGAACATTGCCGCGTTCCGCGAGTCCTCCTTCGAATGGTGGAGCACGCGGCGCGTGCCTATCATGCAATTGTCAAGCACGCTCATGTTCGCGAACAGGTTAAAGTTCTGGAACACCATGCCGACTTTCGCGCGGTAAGCGGGGGTGTTCATCTTCTCGGTTACGATGTTTCTGCCGTGGTGGAGTATCTCGCCGCCACTCGGTGTCTCCAGCAGGTTAATGCAGCGCAGAAGCGTCGACTTACCGGAGCCGGACGCGCCGATAATGCATGTTACGTCGCCCTTTTTAACGGAAAAATCTATATCCTTCAGCACGAGGTTCGCGCCGAAGGACTTCGTCAGGTGCTTTACTTCAAGGATAAGCTCGCTCATATTTATCTGCCTCTCCTCTCGGTTTCCGCCTG
>DBRA01000036.1:609-10470 GCA_002305445.1 Clostridiales bacterium UBA1380
AGGTCGAAATTGTCCGGCCCGTCGAGCTTCGACTCCCAGAGCAGGAGCAGGCGCGAGCTGACAAGCGTCATCGTCAGGTATATGACCATGATTATAGTCGCCGATTCGAAGTATGTATACAGCGCGCCGACGACGGACTTATGCACAAAGAACAAATCCGTTATCGATATGACGGACAGCACCGACGTGTCCTTTATGTTGATTATGAAGTTGTTTCCGATCTGCGGGATGATGTTGCGCAGCGTCTGCGGAAAAATGACGTAAAGCATCGTCTTAAAATGCGTCATGCCGATTGCCATTGCTCCTTCGGTCTGTCCGGGGTCTATCGAAAGGATACCGCCGCGCACGGTCTCGGCCATATACGCACCGGTGTTGATCGACACGACGAAGAACGCAGCCGTCCACATCCCCATTTTTATATCGAACAGCTGGCGCGCACCGTAATAGATAAAGACCGCCTGAACGATCATCGGCGTGCCGCGGAACACTTCGACGTAAATTTTCATGATGATCTTTACGATCTTCAGCAGCACTTTTTTTACAATGTTGTCGTTTTTATCTTCCGGTATCGTCTGAACGATGCCGACGGCGAAGCCTATCACGCAGCCGATCGCGGTGCCGACGATAGCGATGAGTATCGTCGTTCCCGCGCCGCGCAGATATGACATTCCGTATTTTGTCAGAACACGGACAATTTCACTCCAGAAACTCATAAATAATCCTTAATATAAAACAGTAACAAACAATCGAAACGGGGGACGAGAACCTCCCCCGTTTCTTATATTTTTTTCGTATCTTTTACTCTTCGGACAGCGGCTGAACAGATATCGCGTTCTGCATCATCTCTTCGTAGTTCTCGACGGTGTACTGAGCGAGAATCGCGTTGATCTTTTCGGTTAATTCGCTTCCCTTTTTGACCGATATGCCTAGGTTGATCTCTTCCTCGGATACGATGTAGTTGTCATCGGTGCCGGTGAAGTCGAGCAACTTGAGGTCGGGGTACGCGACAAGCGCCGCCTTGGCGGTGGGAATGTCGGTGCAGACGAGGTCGACCGTGCCGGACTGAAGGGCGACGAGCATCGAAGGGGCTGTCTCCTGCGCTGGGAGGATCTCCGCGTCCTTTATCTGCGGCAGGCACACGTCATACCAGATGGTTCCGAGCTGCGATGTGCACTTGGCTCCGGCGAGCTCGGATAAACCGGCCGCGGACGCGTAAGGCGAATCGCTTCTGACGAGCGTGACGATCGACGCATAATAATACGGCTCCGTAAAGTCGACCTTCTCAAGTCTCTCGGAGGTGATGGACTGGCCGGCAATGGCGCAGTCGACGTCGCCGGACATGACGGCGGGAACAAGGCTGTCCCAGTCAAGCTTGACGATCTCCAGCTTTTTACCGAGCTTCTCGGCTATGATCTTTGCCCACATTACGTCGTAGCCGTAAGCGTAATCGGAGCTGTCGGCGATTTTTACCGCGCCGTTCGAATCGTCGGGCTGCGTCCAGTTATAAGGAGCATAGGAGCACTCCATGGCGACACGCAGCGTATCGCCGCTGTCTTCTTTGCCGCAGGCAAAGAGCGAGACGCACGACACGATCAGCACAAGTGCGAGCGCGGCTGTCAGAATTCTTTTCATCGATGTTCTCCCTTTAGCATGATAACATAATAATTCTCCATAATGATATCACCTATCGGGCTGTGTGTCAATCGGCATTTATAAAAAAATAGGTCCGATGCGGGTGTGCAAACTGACTATTTTACCGAGATTCACGAATTTTTATTCGTAAACTCCTTCATTTTTCCGTTTTCATCGACGGCTGCATCCGGTGATATGCCTTTAAAATTCGCAAAAGGTCAATTTCGCCGATGCATTTCCGGAGTTGTCCGCCGTCATGGGGCGTGACTGCGCGTAATGAAGACAGCGCCGCGAAGCCGTCACTGTAAATCTGCTCGCTCATATATCAGCTCGCCGGCGTATATACCGCTCTCCCCGTCTTTCTTGACGATACGGTAACCGGCCGTTTCACCGACGACCGCGAGCTCGTCGCCCGGTTCGACCGGAAGATAACGGTCGCACCAGTCGTCGCACAGCTCGCGCGACGGCTCGTAATACTGCGACGGAGCGCGGAACACTTTGCCGTCGGAGCGGCGTCGGAGCGTCACATAACCGTCGGATTCGCCGAGAAAGTCGACTGAGTTATCTATCCATCTTAGATTGACGGTTGCGGGCGCGCCGCGCTGTGCCGTGACCGCCCGCGCTCTCGGCAGCTCGTCCGCGGCGGTAAACGATATCGTACCGTCCGGGTCGAAGCGCATGACGTTGAGCTGGCCGTCGCGCTTCGTGCCGAGCCCGCCGTCGATTGAGATTATGTTTCGGTCGAGGTCGATTATCGGGTTCGAGCTTGCGGCGTCGCGGCGGTACAGCGTCACGGGCCAGTGACCGACAACGACCGTTTTATCGAAGCTGTAACCGGTTTTGTAGAATGCGTCGAACTTCATGCAGCCCCAGTCGTCAAGCTCGTCATACGGAACGCCGGGCAGAATACCGCCGTGCACAAAAACGAGGCCGCGGTTCCTATACTCGGCGATGACCGGCGCGTTTTTTATAAAGTCAAGCTCTTTTCGGTAAATACGCGCGACGGCTCGCATCGCTTCGCGTGTAGGCAGGCCGGATAGACCCGCTTCGTCGCGCATCTGCGTAAATAGCGTGTTTTCTTTTTTCAGGTAATGCGATATGATGTGCTCGGGCGAACGCTCCTCGATTATGTCGGCTGCGTAATCGTCCCAGTTGCCGCGAATAAATACGGCGCCTTCCTCCGTAAGTTTCATCGCGGCCCTGAGCGCGCCGAGCGAATCCGGGCCGCGGCCAGTGACGTCGCCGACTATCACAAGTGTGTCGCTTTTATTATTATAGCCGGCTTTTTTCAGGGCAGCCGAGAGCACATCCGGCCGGGCATGTATGTCGGAGACGGCGAAAATATGTCCGTCCGCTTCGCATATAGTATATTTCGCCATCAGACAACCTCATAAAACACAATAGACTCCGTTTATTATACAATAACGGAGTCTGTTGTGCAATATCGGTGGCTGTTTATACAGCGTCCGGCCGTCCGGTACAAGGCGGTTTTTTATCCCTGTATCGATCGAGACGCGGCTCTGTTTATGCGGAACGATGTAAAAGTAAAAAACGCCACCGTAAGGTGACGTTTATATTGACCCGTGGGAGAATCGAACTCCCGTTACCGCCGTGAAAGGGCGGTGTCTTAGCCGCTTGACCAACGGGCCATATTAAATATGAAGCGTTTGCTGCAAAGCGGCTTCATATCATAGTGGCGGAAGTAGGATTTGAACCAACGACCTGTCGGGTATGAACCGAATGCTCTAGCCAACTGAGCTATTCCGCCGTTTTTCGGTGCGCTCTCAGCGCGCTTTAGAATTATATCATGATAGATTCGTTTTGTCAAGAATATTTTCAAAGAAATCCGAGATATTTTTTACTGCCATTTAAGAATGGCGTTTAGCTCAAAAATGCCACCGTGCCTATTGTAATTTTGTTCATATTATAGTATACTTATTCCGATCATGTTTTACATTTAGGATCAATTATCAAGACACGGAGGCAGAATCAGTTTCTTTTATGGCTTATACCTTCCGGGGCGGAATACATGTCGAGGAACACAAAAACACGCGTACCTCGCACATAGAGCCGATGCCGGCTCCCCCCCTTGTTAAAATACCATGCTCGCAGCATATCGGCACGCCATGCTCGCCGCTTGTCAGCATCGGCGAGCATGTGCTTGTCGGGCAGAAAATCGGAGATGTGTCCGGCGGGCTCGGCGTACCGATCCATTCGTCCGTATCGGGCGTCGTCCGCGAGATCGAGGAGCTGTCGACTCCGATAGGCGCGAGAATCAAAAACATCGTCATAGAAAACGACGGTAAGAACGAAGTCAGCCCTGCTGTCAAGCCGTTTCCGAAAAAACTGACCGAAGCGACGCCCGAGGAGCTCATCGACATGATACGCGAAGCGGGCATCTCCGGCATGGGCGGCGCCATGTTCCCGACGTACGCGAAGATACAGTCCGCACGCGGAAAAGTGGACAAGCTGATAGTGAACAGCGCAGAATGCGAGCCGTACATAACCGCGAACCACCGGCTGCTTCTCGAGACTCCGGCGCAGGTCATCAACGGCGTTAAAATACTGCTCTATACGATAGGCATACGCGAAGCGATCATCGCGGTCGAGGACAATAAGATAAACGCGATCAACCGCCTGTCGGAGCTGCTCGCAAAGGACAAGATGATCCGCATCGCCGTCATGAAGACGAAGTACCCGCAGGGCGACGAGCGTCAGCTTATATACGCGCTGACCGGCAAGGAGCTGCCGACAGGCAAGCTGCCCTCCGACGCCGGATGCGTTATATTCAACGCGGAGACATGCGCGGCCGTGTTCAAAGCATTTTCGACCGGCACGCCGCTTATATCGCGCGTCGTGACAATCGACGGCGACTGCGTCGCGGAGCCGAAAAACGTTCTCGTTCCGATCGGCACGCGCTACAGCGACCTGATCGATTTCTGCGGCGGCCTTACGGCGATGCCGAAAAAAATCATAAACGGCGGGCCGATGATGGGCTTCGCGCAGTGGGACATCAACGCGCCGGTCACGAAGGGCACGTCGGCGATTCTCGTTTTCTCCGAGAAGGCAGAACCGCATTACGAGCTTCCGTCCGCATGCATCCGCTGCGGGCGCTGTGTCGCGCACTGTCCGATGCACCTGATGCCGTCGTACCTCGCGATGTTCTCACAGCACGGGATGTATGACCTCGCAGAGGAATACGGCGCGATGAGCTGCGTCGAATGCGGTTCGTGCTCATACAACTGCCCGGGACAGGTGCAGATAGTACAACATATACGCGTCGCGAAAGGTGCGATCAAAGCTGCGGCTGCTGCGAAAAAAGCCGCGGAAAAGTAAAGGAGGCGGCTTAAAATGAACGAAGATAGCAAAGATAAGCAGCCTCAGACCGATGCTGCGGTCGGGGACAAGACCGCACCTGTGCGTGAAAAGATAAAGACAAGCGATGTGGGGCTTTTGACCGTCTCGCCGTCGCCGCATATCAAGAATCACGATACAACGCGATCCGTCATGATCGACGTCATCATCGCGCTGATACCGGCGCTCGTCTGGGGCGTTTATGTGTTCGGCGCGCGCGTTTTGACTCTGACCGTATTGTCGCTCGCGTCATGCATCGGTTTTGAAGCGCTTACTCAAAAAATATTACGCCGTCCGATAACGGTGCTCGATTTTTCCGCGGCGGTAACAGGCCTTCTGCTGGCGCTCAATCTGCCGGCAGCCGTTCCGCTGTGGATACCGGTCGTCGGCGGCTTTTTCGCGATCGTAATCGTAAAGCAGCTGTTCGGCGGCATCGGCAAAAACGTCATAAATCCGGCGCTTGCGGCGCGTGTGTTCCTTTTTGCGTGGCCGAACGAGATGAACACGTTCACCTCCCCCGGCACAAAGCTGTCTGCTTTTGCCGTCAAGCTTTCTGACGCCGACGTCGTTGCGACCGCGACGCCACTCTCTTCGCTTAAGACAGGCGCGCTGCCCCCCGATTCGCCGTTCGCGATGCTTATCGGCAACATGGGCGGTTCGATCGGCGAGGTTTCGGCTCTGCTTCTTCTCGCCGGCGGCGTGTACCTTCTTATCAGACGCGTTATAACATGGCACATTCCCGTCTCATTCATCGCGACCGTGGCCGCGATTTCGTATTTACTGCCCCGCAACGGCGCCGACGGCGCGCAGTTCATGGTATACGAACTGCTCTCAGGCGGACTTATAATAGGCGCCGTCTTTATGGCGACGGATTATTCCACCTCGCCCGTCACGCCGGTCGGACGCATCATATACGGCGTCGGATGCGGGCTTATCACAGTCTTCATACGTTATTTCGGAGGTTATGTCGAAGGCGTCTCCTTCGCCATACTCATTATGAACCTTTTGGTCTGGTATATCGACAAATTCACGCGCCCGGCGCGTTTCGGAAGGAGCGGTGAAAAAAATGAAAAGTCCTGATGAAATGAAGCCGGAAGAAGAAAAAACGTTGCAGGAAAACGCAACTGCCACCAACGATAAAACCGAAGAAGCAGTCGGGTCGGTCGAATCATCGAATACAGAAGCCGGCGCGGATGAAACCGTAAAAGTCGACATAAAACCTGACGTTGAACGGGTCGGAAAAGATAAAACAACGGAAGATAAAAGCGCACCCGAGGGCATGACCGGCAGGAGTGAATCGAACGCCGCGTTCTACATCCGCGTCACCGGAGTTCTTACTGCGATCTGCGTCGTCGTAGCGCTTATGCTGTCTTTTGTAAACGGCATAACGGTTGACAGGATCAATGAAAACACGCTGAAGCAGAAAATAAACGCAGCGAAGTCGATCTTTTCCGAATACGGAGCCGACGATGCGGCGCAGCTCGATTACGAGGTAACTTCACCTGTCGCTTCTGTCTGGGTCGTCACCGCCGGCGGCAAGACCGTAGGATACTCGGCCAACGTCGAGTCGACCGGCTTCGGCGGCACGATCGACATGATGGTCGGCGCCGACACCGAAGGCAAGACCGTAGGCGTCAGCATCGTCTCGATGTCGGAGACGCCGGGACTCGGCAGCAAGACAAACGACGAGTCGTTCATCGGCCAGTTTAAAGGCAAATCGGGTACAATAACCGTCGGTGCGGAAATCGACGCGGTGGCCGGCGCGACAATCAGTTCCAAGGCCGTCACAGCCGGCGTCAACAACGCTCTCGCCGCAATGAAGCCGCTCTTTGACGGAACCGTCAAAGCAAAGCCGATCGCACCGCAGGCAGGCGATACACAGGACGACGACGCCGAACGCCCCACGCCGGCCGACACCAACGCCGAAACCGTTCTTAACGACGACGGGTCGGCGCTCGCATGGATTCAGGACGGAATCACCGTCGCACAGTCGTTCTCTCCCCTGCCGAAGGCCGAAACGTCGCCGACCTATGTTGTCGGCGGCAACACGGTTTACGAAGAGGAGACGGAAGCGCCGGAGCCCGAGGACGTAATCGACCCGGAGATGCATTACGGTGAACCTGAAACGTCTGCGGCTGAAACCGCAGCGCCGGAGACGTCCGCGGCCGAAGAGGTTGAAACGGCCGAAATAACAGAAACGTCCGAAACTGCCGAATCAGATGAAGCGACGCTCGCGTTTGAGACAACGTCCGGCGTTTCTGTCGGCGGAATTGTCGTTGAAACGGACACAACCGAAACAGCTGATACGACGGCAGCCGACGCTTCATCGGCCGAAGAAGCGTCTGCCGAGACGACGGTCGAAAATGAAACAAGTGCGGAAACTGAGAGCGCTCCCGTCGACGAAACAGAGACCGATTACAGCACGACCGGCTACAACATGCCTGTCTTTTTGTCAGAGGAGGCGCGCATATCAAGATGAAAAAATACGTAGATATACTCAAGCGCGGCGTCATCACCGAGAATCCGACCTTTATTCAGCTTCTCGGCATGTGTCCTACGCTCGCGACAACGACGTCGGCAAAAGATGCGCTCGGCATGGGCGTAGCGGTTATCGCGGTGCTGACGTGCTCCAACCTGTTGATTTCGCTTTTGCGCAAGATAATTCCGAACGAAGTCAGAATCGCGTCGTTTATCGTTATCATATCCGGTTTCGTAACCGCTGTCGAGCTGCTTATTAAAGCTTTTCTTCCCTCTCTCGACAAGTCGCTCGGCATATTCATACCGCTGATCGTCGTCAACTGCATCATACTCGCGCGGGCCGAAGCGTTCGCGTCTAAAAACGCGCCGCTTCCCTCCGTCATAGACGGACTTGCGATGGGCGTCGGCTTCACGCTTGCTCTGACGCTGATCGCCATAGTCCGCGAGCTGCTCGGTGCCGGAACCTTCTTCGGATTGCAGGTGCTCGGGAACTGGTACAGCCCGGCGATTATATTCATTCTTCCCGCCGGCGCGTTTCTGACGCTCGGCATGCTCGTCGCCGCCGTACAGAAGATCACGCAGATGTCAGAAGATAAAAAATCCGCCGCCGGCGGAGCGCTCGAAGACGCGAAGGAGATCATCTCTCTCGAAGGATACGAAGATATAAACGCGTCCGGCACTGCCGAAGCAGTCGCAGGCGAAGGCAACGGTGCTGCAGGCACCGCCGAAACAGCCGAAGCGGATAAAACGGACGGAGGCGACAACTGATGGATTACGTTAAAGATATCTTCATGATAATGCTGACCGCCATCCTGCTCGAAAACTTCATTTTCTCAAAGTTTTTGGGCTGCTGCCCGTTTTTGGGCGTATCGGACAAGCCCTCGACCGCGATCGGCATGGGTATGGCCGTCACGTTTGTAATCACTCTCGCGTCCGCGGCGACATGGGCCGTTTATTACCTGATACTCGTGCCGCTTGAGCTCGAGTACTTCAAGACGATAGCGTTCATCCTCGTTATCGCCGCGCTCGTGCAGTTTATCGAAATGTTTCTGCGCAGGTACATACCGGCTCTTTACAGCGCGCTCGGCATTTACCTCCCCCTTATCACGACAAACTGCGCGGTGCTCGGTGCGGCACTGCTGAACATCCAGAGAGGGTATGACTTCATACAGTCCGTCGTCTTCGGATTTTCCGCCGCGCTCGGCTTCACGCTTGCCATCGTTATCTTCGCAGGTGTGCGCGCCAGACTGCAGTTTGCCGATCCGCCCAGAGCTTTCAAAGGCTTCCCCATTATCTTGATCACGGCCGGACTTATCGCTATGGCGTTCTCCGGCTTCTCCGGCGTCAGCTTCGGCTGACCGCCATATCGATATCGGAATCGACGGTGTATATAATAAATGAGTGTTAAAGATATTTTAATCCCGGCGCTGATCTTTCTGGCTCTCGGCGGTGTTCTCGGCGCCGTACTCGCGTTTGCGTCGAAAATCTTCGCCGTTAAGGTTGACGAAAGAATACCGAAGGTTGTCGAGTGCCTGCCCGGAGCCAACTGCGGCGGCTGCGGTTATACCGGCTGCGCCGCGCTCGCCGAAGCGATCGTATCCGGCAGCGCGAAAATCACGTCCTGCACTGTCGGCGGCGCGGATGTCGCCGACAAGATAGCCGACGTTTTGGGCATTCCGCGCGAAAGCACGCAGAAGATGCGCGCCCAGGTAATGTGCTCCGGCACTACTGAGTTCGCGAAGAAAAAGTATGTCTACGAGGGCGCTAAGGACTGCATCGCCGCGGAGAAGCTCGGCGGCGGCGACAAGCTTTGCCCGAACGGCTGCATCGGACTCGGCACATGCGTCAGAGCATGCCCGTTCGATGCAATCGCCGTGGAAAACGGCGTCGCCGCGGTCGATTATGCGAAATGCCGCGGCTGCGGATTATGCGTAACGGCCTGCCCGAAGCATATAATCAAGCTGATCCCCTACGACGCTAAGCACTGGGTCGGCTGCATGTCGGTCGACGACGGCAAGACAACGCGCAAATACTGCGACGTCGGCTGCATAAGCTGCCGCATTTGCGAAAAGAACTGCGAGCCGAACGCAATCACTGTGAACGATTACGTCGCGTCCATAGATTACGATAAATGCACCGGCTGCGACGTATGCGTCGAGAAGTGCCCGCGTAAGATTATATGGTCGAGCAAGGCGCAGTCCGGCGGATTGTTTATAAAACGTATATAATCGGCGCGGCAAGTATAAATTTCGGCTTCGAATCAGTATTTCGCCTTGACGCGTATCGTTTTTTGGTTTACAATTAATTCCGTAATCAATTATTTATGATAAGGAGCGTCCGAATGACACAAGTCCGTTTCGGCGTAGTCGGCATCGGCAACATGGGTTCCGGCCACGT
>DBRA01000036.1:10663-14534 GCA_002305445.1 Clostridiales bacterium UBA1380
TATCAGAAGATGCGCGAAATGGTGCGCGGCGGCGAGCTCGGCGAGCTGAAGCGCTGCATATGGATCATCACGAACTGGTACCGCACGCAGGCGTATTACAACAGCGGCGGATGGAGAGCCACATGGTCCGGCGAGGGTGGCGGCGTCCTGCTCAACCAGTGCCCGCACAACCTCGACCTCTGGCAGTGGATCTTCGGCATGCCGAACAAGATCAGGGCTTTCTGCTCCTTCGGCAAGTACCACGACATCGAAGTCGAAGACGATGTGACAGCCTACGCCGAGTACGAAAACGGCGCGACGGGCGTCTTTATCACGACGACGGGCGAATATCCCGGAACGAACCGTCTCGAGATAACAGGCTCGAAGGGTAGGCTCGTTTACGAATCCGGCAAGCTGATGTTCACGAAGTTGTCGATGGATGAGCGCGAATACACATACCATTCGAACGAGGGCTTCGGCTCCATCGCTTGCGAAACGGTCGAGGTTCCCGTGACCGGTCACGGCGAACAGCACGTCGGCATACTTAAAAATTACACGAACCACATCTTAAACGGCGAACCGCTTCTCGCGCCCGGAAAGGAAGGCATACTCGGTCTTTCGCTTTCCAACGCGATGATGCTGTCGACATGGAAAAACAAGACCGTCGAGCTTCCGAACGACGGCGAGGAGTTCTTAGAGTGCCTCGAGGAGCGCATCAAAAATTCCCGCGGCAAGGAAAACGTAGCCGAAGCGGTCGCCGACCTCTCGGGCACATATAACGTCGAGAAGTAATTCCCGTCCGGCGGCGCGGCACAGTAAAGCGAATCATACAGAAGGCTCCCTTAGGGGAGCCTTTTTGTTGACATTATTCCATTATTATCATATAATATGTTTAATGTGCCGGTCCGGTTGCCCTATTTTCAGGTAAATATTTATGCGCCCGGTCAAATAATCCATCAAGGATATGATATGCGCGCTGACGAATTTCTGAATCTGTACAAGCGACTTGAAGAGCTGCTCACCGCGAGGTATGCATCAAGAAAGAAGCGCTATTCGTCGCCCATCGTCGAGTTTGCGAGCGATGTTGACGGCAAAAGGTGGCGAGAGGAGCTGAACCTCTGCCGCGACATCAGAAACCTGCTGTCCCATCACTCGGAGCTTGACGGCGGCGCGGTTATCGAGCCGTCCGAAGCGGTGATAAAAACGCTGAAGACGATCGTAAACTACGTGGAGCACCCTGTCGTCGCTGCGGATATATACATTCCGCTGTCGCAGCTCTTCGTCACGCGGCCGGACGCCAGCGTACGCGACGTCATTGTCACGATGGACGAAAAGGGCTATTCTCACGTACCTATCGTCGAAGGCAGGTGCCTTATAGGCGTTTTCAGCGCAAGCACTGTGTTTTCATATATCCGCGGCGACAACGGCAACGTCCGCCGCCCCGACGTCATGCGCATCAGCGATTTCGCGGCGTACACGCCGCCCGATAAGCATTCGACCGAGTGCTTCCGCTTCATGCGTCCGAGCGAAAACTGCCGCACCATAAGCGAGGCTTTTTCTATACGTCCGCCTAAATCAAAGCGCCTCGCAGCAATATTCATCACCGACAACGGCAGGTCCGACGGCTCCCTTATGGGCATGATAACTCCGTGGGACGCGCTCCGCGCGGTGAATAAAGAGATGATCGAAAGCGAGTGACATAAAATGAAATACGGGTTTTGCCTGCCCGGCGGGTCGTTCATGCCGCAGGGCGTCGCGGAGGTTCGCACGCCGTTCCGCATATTGACCGACGGCTATGACGCCGTAATGAACGCCGGATTCGACTACGCGGAATCATCGGTCGGGTTGATAACAAACCTGTCGGACGAAGAGCTCGACCGTGCCGCGGCGCTGCACGAGGAAGGGCGGCTGATCATCACCGCCGCCAACTCGCTTATACCGCGCCCGCTGCGCGTAACGGGCGACGGCGCCGATTCGAAAGCGCTTCGGGATTTTATCAACGCAACATTCGCGAAGCTGCGCAGAGTCGGCGTAAAGATCGTCGTGTTCGGCAGCGGCGGCGCGCGGTCGGTGCCCGAGGGCTATTCGCGCGGCAAAGCGCGCGGGCAGATCATGGACTTCCTCGCCATATGCGCGGAAGCGGGCGAAAAATTCGGTTTGACACTGGTTATCGAGCCGCTCTGCAAAAAGGAGTGCAACATACTGAACACGGCCGCCGAATGCCTTGAGTATGTGCGCCGCGCGGCGTCGCCGCGCGTAAAACTGCTCGTTGATGCGTATCATATGAACGCGGAGGACGAGCCGTTCTCCGTCCTGCACGACGCGGCGGACGAGCTTGTCCATGTGCACATCGCCGAACCTGTGTGCCGCCGATATCCCGGTTTCGAGGGCGGCGAGTATGTGCGAGCTTTCCTCTGCGAGCTTGAAAAGATCGGCTACAAAGGCGGCGCGACGGTTGAATGCGGCATGAAGGATCCGGCCGACGAGATTCCGAAGGCCGCGGCTTTCCTCGGTCTTGTTCCGAAGTCCTAATAAAGTCCGAAAGGATCTGATTATAAATGGATAAATTTAAAATCAAAGCCATACGCGATTACATCGAGGAGCCGGTGTTTGTTAAGCCGACCGAAGGCGCGGTCAGCGACAGTCTGCGCGCCGTTGTCGACGAACACGGCAGAATCTATCCCGCGCAGAAAATGGACGACGGAGCGTTGATCATCCTGACGGCAAACGAGGACGACGTCGTCACGCTGACCGGAACCGACGGGAGCAACCTTCCCGAAATAACGCTGTCCCCCGCGTCGTCGAGCATCGGCGTATATTACGGCGGAAAATTTTTCACGTCGTACTGCTTTGATTCCGTCCTCCCCAAGCCTTTTCTCGGCCCAGTGATAAACGAAGCGGGGCTGTCATATACGCGCCTTGATCCGACCACGACCGAACATCCGCACCACCGCTCGGTATTCTCCGGCATCGGCGACGTCAGACTTGTAAACGCCGTCGAGGAGTCGGACGCCTATAAAGGCGTTGATTTCTGGAACGAGCCGAAAAACCGCGGCGTCCAGAAGCAGCAGTGCATCGCCGCGATAGCCGCGGGAACGGCTTACGCTACGTTCACGTCCGAGCTTGTCTGGGAGTCCGCCGACGGCGCGCCGATGATGGACGAGTTCAGGACATATACCTTTTACGGTCAGAGCGAGCGCGGCAGGTACGTCGATATAACGATGGTGTTTACGGCCGCTTACGGCGAGGTTATGTTCGACGCGACAAAAGAAGCGGGACCGCTCGGCATACGCGTCGAGGACGGCATGCGCGCCGACCGCGGCGGCATAATGACAAACACATACGGCGCGCGCGGCGAAGCGCAGTGCTGGGGCAGAAGCGCGCAGTGGTGCGATTACACCGGCGTTTCCCGCCCGAGCAGCGGCGACGGCGAAGGATTCCGCTGCGGCATCGCCGTATTCGACCACGAAAAGAACAAAAACTGGCCGACAGCGTGGCACATCAGGGACTACGGGCTGTTCGCGCCGAACAACCTTTATTTTAAGGGCCCTGTCACGATAAAAGAGGGCGAAAAACTCGAATACAGGTACAGGCTGTTTTTCCACTCCGGCGACGTTTCCGCCGCGGAGCTGAACAACCGCTATGTCACATACCTGAACGCATAAGAAAGAGCAGCCGACTCAAACCGGCTGCTCTTTTATTATTTGATGTTTTTTACTTCATATCCGACGGTGTGCTTTTCACCGGGCGCGAGCGTTATCGCGAACGGCTTGTCCTCGAAGTTGCCCGTTTCGTTGACATAAGCGGGAAGGCCGTTCCACGGCTCAAGACAGACAAACGGCGAGTTCTTCTTCGGCGGCGTCCAGATGACGAGCGCTCCGAAGCCCGGAAA
>DBRA01000036.1:14711-16933 GCA_002305445.1 Clostridiales bacterium UBA1380
ACCGTGTACTGCGTGGCGAAGCCCTCTCCGGTCAGCGTATGCCTGACGGACAGCCTGAACTTATACGGGTACACGTCCGGTGTCGTCGCCTTTTCATCGAGCGTGAAGGTTATCGAGTCCTCCGTCTGCTCGGCGACGGCGAACTCGGACTTGCGTGCGAAGCCGTGCTTGCCGGAAAAGGCGCATTCGACATGTCCGCCGGCGACGGGGTACGCGACCTTGCCGTTTTTCAGAGCCGATACGAATGGGAAAAGCACAGGGGCATGTCCGCTCCAGTGTTCGGCGTCGCCGCGCCAGACAAGCTCGCGTCCGCCGTCAGAGCATGAGATAAGCTCACCGCCCATGGTATCGGCGATGCCGACATAAGCGCCGCGCTTGAGAGTATATTTCATATTTATTCCTCCGGTTTATGTTCCTTTCGGTATTATACACCTTATCACGCACCGCCGTCAACGCCGGATACACTTCTTTCCATATAGATATAAAAATAAAAGACCTGCGGTGCATTGGCCGCAAGTCTTTTTTGCTTTCGGTCAGAGTAAAATGCAGACGAGTCCGTTGCTGCCCTCGTTTATGACGCGCGACAGCGTTTCCGAAAGCTGGGCGCGCGCATCCTCCGGCATATGTCCGAGCTTGGTGTGCAGGCTCTCGCTGACAAGCTCGTAAAGCGACTTTCCGAACAGGTTCGACTCCCAGATCTTCTTCTTGTCACCGTCGAACTCGCGCAGCATGTATTTGACCAGCTCCTCCGACTGCTGTTCCGTGCCGACGATGGGATTCAGCTCCGTTTCGATGTTCGTCTTAATCATATGGACGCTCGGAGCCGATGCGCGCAGCCTTACGCCGTAGCCGCCGGACTGACGGACGATCTCGGGCTCCTCAAGCGTGAGGTCGTCGATGTCCGGCATCACGATGCCGTAGCCGCGCTCCTTAACGTCTTCGATAGCTTCGGCATAACGGTCATACTCGCTCTTCATCACCGCGAGATCGCGCAGGCACTGCATTAGCTCTTCGTCCGAGTTAATCGGCAGCCCTGTCACATCGGATATGGTCTTGTAGAACACATCCGGCTTCAGCTTCGCGTTCATGGTCGCGCAGCCGGTGCCCGCGTCGATTTGCCCGAACGTTACATCTTCGATGATGTCGGCCATACCCTCCTTCGCCGCCATCGCGGCGAACGCGGCCTTTACGTCGCCCATCTTGTTGACGGCTGCGGCGCATTCGCCGACAGCTTTTTTGATCGATGTGCGAAGCGTATGGTTCTGGGGCAGTGCGTTCATCCACCCGGGTATGTTAATCGTCAGCTCGCTGACCGGGAATTCGTACAGCACAAGCTCGAGTATTTGTCTTATGTCCTCCGCGTCAAGATCGAGGCAGTTTACGAGCGCGACCGGAGCGCCGTACTTTTCCTCAAGCGACGAGGCAAGCTGCACAGCCTCTGGTGTGTCGGGTGCTGCCGAGTTTAAGATGACGGCGAACGGCTTACCCATCTCGCGCAGCTCCTTTGCCACCCTCTCCTCCGCGGCGACATAGCTTGAACGCGGTATGTCGCCTACCGTGCCGTCGGTTGTGACGAGGAAGCCGATTGTCGAGTGATCCGTTATAACGCGCCGCGTTCCTGTCTCGGCCGCTTCAACAAACGGCACAGGCG
This sequence comes from Clostridiales bacterium UBA1380, assembly GCA_002305445.1. GTDB lineage: Bacteria > Bacillota > Clostridia > Oscillospirales > CAG-272 > UBA1380. The sequence continues at coordinate 16,363 of DBRA01000036.1, forward strand.
ACTCGGACCACGGTGTGCGCACCATTCTCGGCGAGCCGTCCTCCTCCTGCCCGAGGGCTTCGGGGATGACATATCCGACGCAGTCGACGAGCCTCACCTTCATGTGAGCGTCGCCGGCCGTGATCTGTACAGCTTCGTCGGGGATAAATTTCGGTTCGGTTGTCATGACGGTTCTCCCGCCGGCGCTCTGCGGAAGCTCGTCTCTTGCACGGTCACGGTCGTAACCGGGCTCAATGTTGGGTATTACGAGCGTCTCCATAAAACGCTTTATAAACGCGGACTTGCCAGTCCGCACGGGGCCGACCACCCCGATATAAATTTCGCCACCGCAGCGCCGCGCAATATCCGCGTATATGCTCAAGGCACATCCCTCCGTGTTTCATAACGTTTGCCTGCCGCTATCAAATATATTAAGCACACAGCTCGAGTATGCAAAAAAAGACGGGCGGATCCCGTCTTTTTTTGAAATTAATACCGCGTAGCAAACAGTGTGCTCTCCGGATGCCCGGCGTTTTGCTCTCTGATGCCGGGGCAGCTGCAAGCGTGCTTATGCGTTCTTCACCCGCGTGAA
>DBRA01000036.1:17008-31040 GCA_002305445.1 Clostridiales bacterium UBA1380
GGCACCAAAGCGACGCCGTTCTGCCTGAACTCGTAGCAGTCCGTTCCTTTTGTGTAGTCGCCTCTGTGCGGGGAAAAGCGCGGCAGGTCGACGCTCGAACCGGTCAGCTCCCATGTGCCCACAACGGCCGGGAACACTTTATTGTAGTTGTTGCCGCACGACGCGGCCGCGAAAAGCACCGCGAGCAGCAGCAGGATAGTGACGGCAAGCCGTTTCATGTGTTCTTATCGACCTTCTTCATCGCTTTGAGGTTGCCCGTTTTCCCCGAGCGCTTGTCGAGCTCGGCGAAAAGTTCATCGGGCGTCACGCCCTTCTGCGCCATCAGGACAAAGACATGGTAAACGAGGTCGGCTATCTCGCCCGTCAGAGCCGCGTTGTCGTCGTTTTTGGCTGCTATTATCGTTTCAGCCGCCTCTTCGCCGACTTTTTTGCATATTTTATCAATCCCCTGCTCGAAAAGGTAGCATGTGTATGAGCCGTCCACATGCTCGACACGCCTTTCCTCGATTGTTGCATATAGCGCGCGCAGCACATCGTCGTTATTTTTCACTTTTATCACCTCCGATATCGAGCGCTCTGTAGAAGCAGCTGCGGTTCCCCGTGTGGCACGCCGCTCCGATCTGATCGACTTTTATAAGAAGCGTGTCCTCGTCGCAGTCGTACAGTATTTCGCGCACAATCTGATAATGGCCACTCGTCTCACCCTTGTTCCATAAGCAGCCGCGAGAGCGCGACCAGAACCACGTCCTGCCCGTTTTTATCGTACGATCAAGCGATTCTTCGTTCATATACGCGAGCATCAGCACGTCGCCCGTTCCCGCGTCCTGTATTATCGCCGGAATCAGCTCCAACTTCCTGAAAAAGTCCACTGTCACAGCCTGACGTTTACTCCCTTCCCGGCGAGGTATTTTTTAACCGATGCGACATCCGTCTCTTTGTAATGGAAAAGCGAAGCGGCGAGCGCGGCGGAAGCTTCGGTCTGCGTAAAAACGTCATAGAAGTCTTCAAGTTTGCCCGCTCCGCCGGATGCGATAACCGGTATCCCGACATTCGCCGCGACTGCTTTGGTCAGCGGTATATCGAATCCGTTCTTTGTGCCGTCGGCGTCCATCGATGTCAAAAGAATCTCGCCCGCGCCGAGTTTTTCCGCTTCCATCGCCCATTTAAGGGCGTCGATGCCGGTGTCGATGCGTCCGCCGCTTATAAAAACATGCCATCCGTCGCGCGTCAGCTTGGCGTCGATTGCCACGACGACGCATTGGCTGCCGAAGATAGCGGCCGCTTCAGAGATCAGCCGCTTGTTTTTTACAGCAGCAGAATTGATCCCGACCTTATCGGCGCCGGCGCGCAGCGTCTGCCTTACGTCTTCGACGTTTCTGATGCCGCCGCCCACCGTCAGCGGCACAAAGACTTCGGCGGCTGTCTTTTCGACAACATCCAAAATTGTGCGGTGATTCTCGTTTGTCGCTGTTATGTCAAGAAAAACGATCTCGTCCGCACCGTCGGCGTTGTACTTTTTCGCGCACTCGACGGGATCGCCCGCATCCTTCAGCCCGACGAAATTAGTTCCCTTGACGACGCGCCCGTTTTTAACGTCGAGGCATGGTATGATTCTTTTGCTTATCATTTATTTCACCGCTTTGTCAATCGCACTCTTCAGATCAAGCGTGCCTTCATATATCGATTTGCCGCAGATAACGCCCCATACGCGCGTCTTCTTCAAGCGTTTAATATCATCGATGTCTTTAACGCCTCCGCTTGCGATAATTGGGATACTCGTCATATCGGCCAGCTCCCTGTATGCGTCTGCGTTTATGCCGGAGAGCATACCGTCGTTTTCGATCTGCGTGTATATAATGGAGCAGACACCGCACTGTTCCATCTCGGCGACGGCTTGTATGACTGTCTTTGTCGTCGGTTCCGTCCAGCCCTTTATCATCACCATGCCGTTCAAGGCATCGATTCCGACAGCAATTTTACCCGGATGTTCGGCAGCTGCTTTTTTTAGAAATTCGACATTTTCTACGGCTGCAGAACCCAATATCACTCTTTCGGCACCTGCATTAATATACCTGTCTATCGTTTCTAATGTCCTGATTCCGCCGCCGATCTCTATCTTCGCGTTGGTTTTCTTGATTATGTCCGATATGAGGGCGATATTTACCGCTGTTCCGTCCTTAGCGCCGTTTAGATCAACGATATGTATCCATTCGGCTCCGTCATTTACGAACTTCAAAGCCGTATCGATCGGCGAATCGGAGACTTCCGACACGGTATTGTAATCACCTTTTCTCAGCCTTACGCATTTACCGTTATATATATCGATTGCAGGCAGAATAATCATTATATCACCGCTCACTTCTGTCCGATTACTATGTCCTTGAAGTTTTTCATTATCTTCAATCCGGTCTCGCCGCTCTTTTCAGGGTGGAACTGAACTCCGAAGCACATGCCTTTTTCTACGGACGCCGTTATTTCATCGCCATATTCGACAGTCGCCGTAATATCGTCTTTTTCCGCATCCGCATAATACGAATGGACAAAATATACGCTCGAATTATCGGGTATACCGAAATACAACCGCGAATCCTTTTTAAATTTCAATGCGTTCCATCCGATGTGCGGCAGCTTTAATTTTTCGGGCGAGCGGCCGTTTTTTATCATAAAGATATCGCCGCGCAGTATGCAGAGTCCGGGTGTTTCGCCGTTTTCAAAACCTTTTGCGAATAGAAGCTGCATTCCGAGGCATATGCCTAACAATGGTTTTACTTTTGCCGATTCTATTAAAACTTCGGCGATGCCTGTTTCATTCAATCGCTTTACCGCATCAGGGAACGCTCCGACTCCGGGCAATATGACCGCATCTGCGTTTTCGATGTCATATGCTTTTTCGGATATCATTGTATGCAGACCGACAAAGTCGCAGGCGTTTTTTACGCTTTTAAGATTGCCCATGCCGTAATCCGCGATAACGGCAATTTTTCTATCGTTCATAACACACCTTTTGTCGACAAAACCGGTCCGGTTTTAGGCTCATATGCTTCCTTCATTGCTTTGGCAAACGCCTTAAACACCGCTTCCACTTTGTGGTGATCGTTTTCGCCGTATAAGGACTTGATGTGAATCGTTGCGGCGGAATTAACTGCAAACGCATAAAAGAATTCTTTTGTCATCTGCGTATCGTATTCGCCGATTTTATCCGATTTAACCGGAACATCGTACACCAGGTAAGCGCGCCCGCCCGCATCGACCGCGCAAAAGGCCAGCGCTTCATCCATGGGTATATAAGCGGAGCCGAAGCGGTTAATATTTTTACCCTTCTCCCGCAGTTCATAAAACAGCCTTCCGAGAATGATTCCAACATCTTCGACGGTATGGTGGCAGTCCACATTCAGGTCCCCTGACATTTGCAAATTCAACTCGAAACCGCCGTGCACGCAGAAGGAATTAAGCATGTGATCGAAGAAACCGATACCGGTCGTCCCGATAAACATAGGGTTTTCGGAATTTGTTTTTATTTTTGCTGTTATTTGGGTTTCTTTCGTTTTCCTTGTTATCTCGGCTTCAGGCATATCTATCTCCCTATAGGCGACTGCATATTTCTTTCATGGCGGATATAAGTCGATCGTTTTCTTCCGGTTTGCCTATCGTTATTCTTAAGCTGCTGCCTAATATGCGTATTTTAATACTCTTGCTTAACAGAAAATCGTTTATTATTTCTGATTTTTCTTTGTCGTTATTTGATACGTAAAGGAAATTTGTATCCGTATCATTCACTTGCAGGTTTGTCTTCTCAAATATTTGTGAAAGTTCATTCTGCACCCGTATTTTTTCGGCAATAATATTTTTTACATTCGCCTTCATTATTTCGGGTTTTGATAAAACAATTTCGCCGAATAATTGTGAGATGCTGTCAGTATTATACGGACTTTTTATTTTATATAGCGCTCGTATTATTTCATCGTTAGCGACCGCGAAGCCAAGGCGGATTCCGGCAAGCCCGTATGCCTTTGAGAGTGTTCTTAATACAATGAGGTTGTCATATTTGTCGCAGCATTTTATCAGCGAGTTGTCTTTTTCCGAAAATTCCTCATACGCTTCATCGACTATTATCAAGGCGTCTGTGTTTTGAGCCATCTTTAAGATGGCATCTCTGTCATATGACTTACCGGTCGGATTGCACGGGTTTGAAAATATGAAAAGTCTTGCCTTTTTTTCATTGATCTCGCGCGTGATTTCCTCTATGTCCGTGCAGTCGTTTGCTCTTTTTTCGTAAATATTGACATCTGCTCCCACCATCGATGCATAAAAATTATACATCGAAAAATCGGGATCTGCGGTTATTATCGTATCGCTCGGGCTGACGAATCCGGTAATTATCAGCGAGATCAGCTCATCTGATCCGTTTCCGGCTATTATGTTGGCAGACCTTATATTATAGTTTTCTGCATACGCCTTTATTAAGCTGCTCGCAAACGAATCAGGGTACCTGTTTACCTTCGTCGTTTTTATGCGATTGCATATCTCTTCTTTTAGATCGTCGGGGAGATCGTACGGGCTCTCGTTTGCGTCAAGAACCACTTCGCATATACGAAGGTTCGGCACATATTCGGTCAGCTTGTTTATTTTTTCCGGAATATATTTATTCATCTTTCAACCTTGCTTCAACAGCCGCGGCATGAGCGGTCAATCCTTCGGCGTTTGCAAAACGTATGATGTCGCCGGCGTTCTTCATGAAAGTTTTCTTGTCGTAACAGATGAAAGAGGACTTTTTTATGAAACTGTCGACAGACAACGGTGAAGCAAACCTCGCCGTCCCGTTTGTCGGAAGAACATGGTTCGGCCCGCCGAAATAATCGCCTACCGGCTCCGGTGTGTATTTGCCTAAAAATACGGAGCCCGCATTTTTGACAAGAGGCAAGTATTCCATAGGATTATCGAGCATAAGTTCAAGATGCTCGGGCGCGATCCTATTCGACAGCGCTATCGCATCTTCGATACTGTCAGTTATAAATATTGCGCCGTTCTCGTCTATCGACTTTTCTGCAATCGTCTTACGCGACAAGGATTTTAGTCTTTCGTCTACCTTTTTCGCAACATTTTCGGCAAGTTTATAACTTGTGGTTATAAATATTGAAGACGCCATAATATCGTGTTCCGCCTGCGACAAAAGATCAGCGGCGATAAAATCAGGATCGGCAGCGCCGTCCGATATGACAACGATTTCGCTCGGCCCGGCAATCATATCGATGTCGATTATTCCGTATACGAGCCTTTTTGCCGTCGCGACGTAAATGTTGCCCGGACCGACGATTTTATCCGCCTTTGGTATCGATTCGGTTCCGAATGCCGCCGCCGCTACAGCCTGCGCTCCGCCGACGGTGTATATGTCGTCTACGCCTGCAAGAAGCGCCGCATATAGCACCGCCTCGTTTATACCTTCTTTTTTGGCAGGTGTAAACATTGATATATGTTCCACTCCGGCGATCTTCGCCGGTATGATGTTCATCAGCACAGAGGACGGATACGCTGCGGTACCGCCGGGAACATATACCGCCACGCGCTCGAGCGGTATGACGCGCTGGCCCATGATGCCTTCGTTCGTATCGAATAGCCTGCTCTGCTGCTTCTGCCCTTCGTGGTATCGTCTGATGTTTTCGGCCGCTCTCGCCATCGTTATCTTCAGCTCGTCGGGAATATTATCGGCTATTTTTCGAGCTTCGTCAAGACCGAGAGAAAGATTGTCGAGCTCTACTCCGTCATAAAGTTTTTCGTATTCGAAAAGCGCTTTATCGCCGCTTTTCCTTACGTTTTCGATTATCTCTTCAACTTTTTCCGTTATTTCGCGCGGCGGTATAACCGATCTCGCGGAATTTTTCTTCAAAAAATCATTATAATTGTCTTTTGCATATATTCTCATAACGGCTGCTCTTTCTCTTTATCAATTAACTGCTTCTTCGAGTCTGTTGATAAACTCGTTCATTTCGAGACGCTTCATCTTCACCGATGCTCTGTTTATTATCAGGCGGGTCGATATTTCTGCAATCGTCTCATATACTTCAAGCCCGTTCTCTTTTAAAGTCGAGCCCGTCTCAACTATGTCAACAATAGCGTCCGCAAGTCCGAGCAGTGGCGCGAGCTCGACCGATCCTTCGATCTTGACGACTTCCACATCCGTGTTCTTTGAGTTGAAGTAGTTCTTCGTGACGTTCGGATACTTCGACGCTATTACTTTATGCGCATAACTGCTGTCGAAGCTCTCGCCTTTTTTACCCGCGAGAGCAAATCTGCATTTGCCGAATTTAAGGTCGAGAACTTCATAGACGGATTTCGCGTTCTCCATGATCGTATCTTCGCCGACGATGCCCGCGTCGCAGACACCATGCTCGACATAAGTTATCACGTCCGCAGCTTTGGCTAAAATTATGCAAAGATCTCCGCCGGTTGTATAAAACATCAGCTTCCGGCCTTTATCGTCGAGTTCGGGACAGCTGTAGCCGGCTTTTTGCAGCAGCTTTATCGCGCTTTCCTCTATCCGCCCCTTGGTTAAAGCGAGCATTATCATATCGCAGCTACACCTCAAACTTTTTTCGGCATGCGCCGTTTTCGCGATATACTTCGATTTCTCTGCATCCGCTTTTGTCGACAAGCGTCATATATGCGGCTCCTGTCTTTTCGGCGTATGCATAAGTATCGTCGGCGTCCGCATAACACGATAATATCGCGCGTTTCCCTTTTTCAGCACACTGTCGCTGCAGCGCGACTGCTTCGGCAAATGCCGCGGGATCATAATGGATCACATATTCGGCGCTTGCATTATTAGGCAAGCCTCGTTTTTTATATAGCGCATCGGCTGCAAGCCCGACATTTATGGCGAAGCCTGTCGCCGGCAGACTTCGGCCGAAGCAGCCGATCAGATTATCGTACCTGCCGCCGCTGAGTACATGCTCGCCCGCGCCTTCGATATAACCGCGAAACACAAAACCCGTATAGTATTCTATCGGATGCGCGATTCCGAGGTCGACGAGTATGTCGTCGGCAAGCCCGGCGTCATACAGATAGGTGTATAGCTCCTCGACCGACTCAAGCGCTTTGAGAGCGGTCTCATTGCCGCCCGCAAGCTTTCTCGCATGGCCGAACACCTCTCGCTCGCCGCAAAGACGCGGCAGCTGCTTTATCTTCGACAGGTCGCTTTCCGTCTTTAAAAAGCCGAGCGACATTGTGTTCTTGGCGTTGATGTACTCCCGAACCGCTTCGTTCTGCTCTGCCGTCAACCCCATCTCGTCGATCAACGCGTTGGCGAAACCGACGTGGCCGATTTCGAGTTTGAACCCTACATTGAGCGACCTGAGCGCTTTTATTGCCGTTGCGACGCACGCGAGGTCGCAACGGATGCCGCCGATTCCCGCGTATTCGACACCGCTCTGCAAAATCTCGGAACGGGCGCCGGTGTAATTGCCGCCGTGCCGGTAGACATTCTGCTCATAATAAAACATAAACGGAGGGTCACAGGAGCGGAGTTTTGTCGCTATGACGCGCGCTACCGGCGTTGTGTTGTCGGCGCGGAGGACGGCGAGCCGCCCCTTATTATCGGTCAGCTTATACATTTCCTCCTGATCGAGCGACTGGCCCAAATAATCGAAGACATCATAATACTCGATCGAAGGCGTGATTATTTTCGAGTAACCGTCCTCCTCATAGACACGCGCGAGCGACGATGTTATTTCATCGTACAGATCCGCTTCGCCGAAGAGAATATCGCGCGTTCCATCGGGTATGTTCTTATTGTACCTGAGCATTGCACCCTCGCATTTTGTTTTAACGTGTTATAATTTTATCACTTTACCATGCTTTATACAATGGACTAATTAAACAAATATGGCAGCGTTACGCTGCCATTATTGTATATTAATAACTGTCACATCAGCCGAAAAGCGAGATCTGCATGGATTCGCCTTCGTCGACGACCTTTTTGGCGGTTTTAGCTTTCTGCGACGCGCTTTTTTCCTCCGTGCGCGGCGAGGACTGTTTTAAACCGAGCGTAAGCTGATTCGTCTCCGATAGATCCTTCAGAATTCCGTTTCTCTCAAGAACATCGATAACGGTTTTCGAAAGCTGCGCTTTCTGTCGCAGATCCTCGACACTGTATATCTCGCCGGCCTCGCGCGCCGCCACGATCTTTTCCGCGGCGGTATCGCCGAGACCCGGCAGAGAAGCAAACGGCAGCCGTATCGCGCCTTTTTCGGGCAGGAAGGCGTGAGCCGCGGATGCTTTAATGTCGATCGGCAGGAACGTGTACCCGCGCGCGTAATATTCGCTCGCGAGCATGAGCGCATCGAGCGTCGCCGCGTCCTTCTGCGATGCGTCCGCGCCGAGCTTATTCAGCTCGCCTATCTTTTCGCGCACGTAACCGGGGCCGCGCATCACGATTTCTGCGTCGAATCCGTCCGGCGCTGCAGTGAAGTAGGCGGCGTAAAACTCGACCGGATAGTATATCTTATACCACGCGAGCGCTATCGCGTCCATGACATATGCCGCGGCATGCGCTTTCGGGAACATGTACCGTATCTTCTGCAGCGAGTCTATGTACCACTGCGGGATGTCGCACGCCTTCATGGCCTCGATCATATCATTCGGTATCGGCAGACCCTTTTTGTTTTTGCGGACGAACTCCATTATCTTGAACGCGACCGGCTTGTCAAGCCCGTCCGCGATCAGACGAAGCATGATGTCGTCGCGCGTACCGATAACCTCGGAAATCGTAGCCGTTCCGGACTTGATGAGTTCGTCGGCGTTGCCGTTCCACACGCCAGTGCCGTGCGTAAGGCCGGATATCTGCAGCAGGTCAGCGAAGTTTTTCGGCTTTGCCGTCATTAAAACGCTGCGCACAAGGCGCGTTCCCATCTCGGGCAGACCGAGCGTGCCCGTTTCGACGCCGTTTACGGGTTCGGATAAACCCAGCGGCTTAACCGAAGTGAACAGTTCGAACACTTTTTTATCCGTCATCGGCACGTCGAGAACCTTGACGCCGGTGTACTCCTCAAGCCGCTTATACTTGGTCGGTATATCGTGTCCGAGTATGTCGAGCTTCAGTATCGTATCGTGCAGATATTTAAACGCGAAGTGCGTCGTGATGACGCCGGAATCGGGGTCGTCGGCGGGATGCTGTATCGGCGTGAAGTCGTAGACGTCGTATTCGCGCGGGACGACGATGATGCCGCCGGGGTGCTGGCCGGTTGTGCGCTTGACGCCGACGCATCCTGACATAAGGTATGCGAGGTGCGCCTTCGACACAGAGAGGCCGCGGTCCTCAAGATAGCGCGCGGAAAAACCGTATGCGGTTTTAGGCGCGAGCGCGCCTATCGTGCCGGCGCGGAACGCGTTGCCGGTGCCGAACAGCTCCTCCGTAAACTTGTGCGCGTCGGCCTGCACGTCGCCGGAGAAGTTGAGGTCGATATCGGGTGATTTTTCGCCGTAGAAGCCGAGGAACGTCTCGAACGGGATGTCGTGGCCGTCGCGGTACATCGGAGTATGGCAGTTCGGGCAGTCCTTAGGCGGCAGGTCGAAGCCGGAACCGACCGAGCCGTCGGTTATGAATTCGCTGTGCTTGCAGTTTTTACAGATATAGTGCGGCGGCAGCGGGTCGACGCGCGTTATGCCCGCCATCGTCGCGACGAAGGAGCTTCCGACGCTTCCGCGCGAGCCGACGAGGTAGCCCTTGCTCTCCGAATTCTCAACGAGCTTTTTCGCGATGATATAGAGCACCGCGAACCCGTTTTTGATAATCGAGCTTAGCTCCTTTTCCAGTCGCTCCGAAACGATCGGCGGCAGCGGATCTCCGTATATCGACTTCGCTGTCGAATGGCAGATGTTAGTCAGCTCCTCTTCGGAGCCGTCGATGTGCGGCGGGTAGTTGCCCCGCGGTATCGGGCGTACGTGCTCGAAGTCGATCATATCGGCGATTTTGTGTGGATTAGTTACGACGACTTCGCGCGCGGCGTCGGCACCGAGATACGAAAACTCGTCGAGCATCTCGTTTGTTGTTCTTAAATACAGGTGAGTATCGTAATCGGCGTCCTTGAACTTCATGCCGGCGAGCAGTATTTTGCGGAATATCTCGTCCTCGGGGTCGAGAAAATGCGAGTCCGTCGTCGCTACGACTGGGCGGCCGACCTTTTTGCCGAGCTCGTATATACGGCGGTTGATGTCGCGTATGCCGTCTTCGTCGGCGACTTTGCCACTGCGGATGAGAAATTCGTTGTTGCAGCAGGGCTGTATTTCAAGATAGTCGTAATATCGCGCGATTTTCTCAAGCTCCTCCTGAGTTTTTGATTCGAGCACCGCGCGGTAAAGCTCGCCGGATTCGCAGGCGGAGCCGATGATAAGCCCGTCCCTGTAGCCGTCGAGCACTGTTTTCGGTATGCGCGGATTCTTGCGATAATACTTCAGGTAGCTCTCCGACACAAGCTTGTACAGATTTTTAAGCCCGACCATGTTCCGGACGAGAATTATCATGTGATACGTCGGCAGCTTAAGCGGGTCGGCGTGTTCGCTCATCGCGGAGAGCATCGACTCGATATCGCGCACGCCCTCCTTCTCGAGCTTGTCCGTCATGCACTTGAAGATGGCGGCCAGCATCGCGGCGTCGTCGGACGCGCGGTGGTGGTTGAAGTCGCCGAGCCCGAAATAATCCGCCAACGTATCGAGCTTATGGTTCTGCAGCTCCGGATTGACGTAGCGCGACATCGCGACCGTGTCGAGATATGTCGGGTCGAAGCGAATGTGATTTTTCTCGGCGGTCGCACGGATAAAGCCGATATCGAAGTTGGCGTTGTGCGCGATCAGCAGGCGGTCGCCCGCAAACTCGAGGAACGCTTTCACGGCGTCGATCTGCGACGGCGCGCCAGCGACCATGTCGTCGGTTATGCCGGTAAGCTCCGTTATGTTGCGCGGTATCGGTGCGCCGGGGTCGGCGAAGGTGTTGAACCGGTCGAGAACCTCTCCGTCCTTTACAATGACCGCGCCGATTTCGGTTATGGCGGAGTTGAGCGCGGAAAAGCCGGTCGTTTCGATGTCGAAAACGCAGAACTCGTCGGCGAATGCGGGGCGCGCTGAGCCGTAAACGGCTCTCGCCGTGTCGTCGACATAATACGCCTCGAGGCCGTAGATTACGTTCATTTTTGCTTTCTCAGCCGCCTCCATGACTATCGGGAACGCCTGAAGGTTGCCGTGGTCGGTGACGGCGATTGCGCGGTGACCGAATCGCTGCGCCGTCTCGACGAGCGCTTCCGGCGGTATCGTCGCGTCCATCGCGCTCATCTGCGTATGTATATGAAGCTCGATGCGCTTCGATTCCGGCGTGTTTTCCTCCGTGATATCGAGCCGGCGGATGCGCTTTATCTCTGCGATATCGAGATAGCGCAGCGTAAGCTCCGGCTCCGCGTCCGGATTCTTCTTCTGCGCGAAGTTGTCGAACTTCGTGTCGCCGCGGATGGCGAATGCTTTGCCGGGCTTCATCGCGTTCATAAGCTCGTCGGCCGCTTCCGGCGAAAGCGTCGTACGCATATAGACAGAAGCGTCGCCGTCCGAAATGCCGATCGACAGATTTATCTTGTCGCCGGAGCGCGTTTCCTTGTCCGTCACCTCGAACACGACGCCGAACACTACAATGTTCTTCATCGCGCGGTCTACAAGACGCAGCGGAGTCGGAGACGACATGTCGAACTCCGCGCCGGAAATAATCTTCGGCGACGAAGCGTCGAAACGTATGAGGCCGCAGCGCACAGTGCCGTCGTCAAAGCGCTCGAACGGCTCAATGTCGGGAAGCAGTGTCGCAACATGCTCGAGCTGCGGCTTGTCCGCATCTTCGGCGGCGTACTTATCCGCTTCGGCGGCTTCGCGTTCCCTTTCCGCCGCGATAATCTTATCGTTTATATCGTTCAGATACTTCTCGCGCTCGTCCTCGTACTGCTCGATGTATTCGCGCCAGTCCTCGCTCTGCTTGATCGTGACGTCGATTCTGCGTCCGAACTCGGAGTAAATAATATCCGAAAGCGCGCGCGCTGTCCCGGCGAGGTCGAGAAGACCTACGCCCGACTCGCTGAAGGGTATATAGAAAGTGACGGCGTCGTCGACGCCGTCTTCGTCTTCGTGCCATTCAAGCTCGTATTCGTGAAAAAAACCGTTTGACACAGCGCCGCCGCGCTTCGCTTCCGTCAGTATCTCTGCAATGTACGGCCGCGTGAAAGCGTCGGCCGGATAACGCGGCTTCAGTCGGACATATGTGAGCTCGTAGGCCGCCGCTATGCCTTCCTCAATCGCGTACAGGTCGCGCTTCGGTATGACGGCCGGAAAGTCTGCGGTTATCTCGAGCATGCGCCGCTCGCGGTCGGCGCGTATTTCATACGCGCCGGCGCTTTCGATGATGCGCGCCGCCTTCCCGTTATCCGGCTTGTATTTCGACAGCCTTTCGCTCAGTGTTTTTCCGTTCTGCATATATCGACTCCAGATTTATTATGATTCCGCTGCGCTTTACGATTTCGCAGCTTTTTATGTAACCGCATGTCAATCCGATTCCGTAAGCGCCGTTATTTCCGCGACAAGAGCGTCGATTATCTCATCCTCGCGCAGCGGACGCACGATTTCTCCGCGGCGAATCAGCACGGCCTTTCCGTCGCCGCCCGCTATGCCGATGTCTGCTTCGCGCGCTTCGCCCGGGCCGTTGACCGCACAGCCCATCACCGCGACGGTTATGTCGCGCCCGCGCGTGTCGATGCCCTCAAGCTCGCGCTTGACGCGCGCCGCGATACCGATGAGGTCGATTCGCGTCCGTCCGCATGTCGGGCAAGAAACGAACCGTATGCCGCCGCGCGTATCGACGCCGAGCAGCTTCAGGATGCGGCGTCCCGCTTCGACCTCGCGCACGGGATCGGCGGTCAGCGACACGCGTATCGTATCGCCGATGCCGTCGCAGAGCAGCGCGCCGATTCCGGCGGCGTTTTTCAGCGCACCGTCGGTTTCGTCGCCGGCTTCGGTGACGCCGATGTGGATCGGACAGTCGCATGCTGCGGAAACAAGACGAACAGCGCGCACCATGCCGCGTACGTCCGACGATTTCACCGATATGACAATATCGCGAAAGCCGAAGCCCTCGAGCATGTCCGCCTGCGACAGCGCGCTTTCGGCCAGCGCTTCGGGCGTCGGGCCGCCGTACTTCCGCAGCAGCGCACGGTCGAGCGAACCGCCGTTGACGCCGATGCGTATCGGCGCTCCGGCGGCAGCGCAGGCGTTGACGACTTCGCGAACCTTGTACGACGCGCCGATGTTGCCCGGGTTTATGCGTATTTTATCTGCTCCGGCGGACAGCGCGGCGAGCGCGAGACGGTAATCGAAGTGTATATCGGCGACTATCGGCACGCCCGCGCATTCGCGCTTAACGGCGGCGACCGTCTCCGTAGACGCCTGATCGGGTACTGCGATGCGCACAATGTCGGCGCCCGCGAGAGCGAGCGCCTTAACCTGCGCGACCGTGGCGGCGGCGTCGCGAGAGTCAGTGTTCGTCATGGACTGGACGGTAACGCGCGCGTCTGCGCCGATTGTGACGGAGCCTGCGCGGACGGCGCGCGTCGCGCGCCTGTATTCGTTGTATTTATGTTTTATCATTTTATTTGAACAGCGTTACTATATCCTTGAATGTCACGACGACCATCAGCGCCATAAGCAGGATTATACCTACGAAATGGACATAGCCCTCGTATTTCGGGTCGACAGGCTTACGGCGGATCGCCTCCACGGTTAAGAACACGACGCGCCCGCCGTCGAGTGCGGGAAGCGGAAGCAGGTTGACGATGCCGAGGTTCAGACTGATGACGGCGCACAGATATACAAGGTCGGGCAGGCTCTCCTGCGCCGCCTCGCCTATCGCTTCCGTGACGCCGACAGGCCCGGACACCTGCGACAGACCGTACTTCCCTGTCACAAGGTCGAAAAGCGACTCCCATATCATCTTGACGGTCGAATACGACCGCCAGAA
>DBRA01000036.1:31172-52723 GCA_002305445.1 Clostridiales bacterium UBA1380
TGCGGCGTCACCGCCGAATCCGCAAACTCATATATCGTCGAGCTCGGAAGCGTCGTCGACGTCATGACAAGAATGCTCATGGCGACGATACCCGCGAGCAGGTTCATAAAAGCGCCGGAAACGAGTATTATAAAGCGCTGCCAGTACGGCTTTCTGTTGATCGCATTTTCGTTGTCGCTCTCCTCGTCCTCACCGACCATGCTGACAAAGCCGCCGAACGGGACAAGCCGCAGCGAATACTTTATACCGGTCTTTTTGCTGACATGACTCAGCAGCTTCGGACCGAAGCCGATGGCAAATTCCGTCACGGGGACACCGAAGGCGCGCGCGGCCGCATAATGGCCGAGCTCGTGTATGAATATGAGCATCCCGAAGATCAGAACAGCCAGCAGGATATAGAGAATTATCATTTATATATTAACGCCTTTCGCAAAACATTTCACAAAGCAACGATTCGCCATATAACGCTTTCGGCTTCGCGCCGGGCTTCGGCGTCGGCGCTGTATATGTCGTCAAGCGACGGCTCGCCGACAGGCGGCGCTTTCTCGAGCGTTTCGGCGACGACGTCCGATATGTCGTTGAAGCCGATTTTGCCGCCGATAAACGCGTTTACCGCTACTTCGTCCGCGGCGTTGAGATATGCGGGCGCGACGCCGCCCATATCGAGCGCGCGGCGCGCCGTATCGAGCAGCGGAAACGCAACCATATCGGGCTGCGCGAACGTCAGCGTGCCGATTTCGGCGAGGTTCAGGCGTCCGGTCAGCCCGGTGTCGCGGCAGTCAGGGTATGTGAGAGCATACGCGATGCACATACGCATATCCGGCGCGCCGAGCTGCGCGAAAATCGCGCCATCGGCATCTTCGACCATCGAATGAATAATGCTCTGCCGGTGGATCAGCACCTTTACGCTGTCTGAGGGTACGCCGAAAAGTCTGACGGCTTCGATGACCTCGAAGCCCTTGTTCATCATCGTCGCCGAGTCGATCGTTATACGAGGACCCATGCGCCATGTCGGATGTGCGAGCGCTTCTTGCGGTGTCACATTTTCGAGCGACGCGCGCGTTCGGCCGTAAAACGGCCCGCCCGACGCTGTCAGTATCACCGCCGACGGCTTTTTGCCGTCGAGCGCTTTAATGCACCGCCAGACCGCCGAATGCTCGCTGTCGACCGGTATAAGCTCTCCGCCGCTTTTACCGAGCGCGCGGAAGATGTGATCGGCCGCTGTGATAATCGCTTCTTTATTTGCCATCGCAAGTCGCATACCGGATTCGGCTGCGGCAATCGCCGAAGCGAGGCCGGCGATGCCCGTCACCGCGACGACGGCTGTTTTAGCGCCGCAGCTTTTTATCGCTTCCTCGGCGCCCTCTGCGCCGCCGTACACCTTGATATCTGTGTCGGCGAGCGATGTTTTCAAAGCTGCGGCTTCGTTTTCATCCGCGAGCGCAACGGCTCGCGGCATAAACTCGCGCGCCTGCGCTTCGAGCGCGGCGGCGGATTTATTAGCCGTCAGCAGCGCGACCTTTAATCCGAGAGAGCGCGCGACCTCGAGCGACTGAACGCCGATCGAACCCGTCGAACCGAGAACCGCTACGGTGCTTTTGTTATTATCGTTAATCGTCAAATATATCATCCTTTACTTGAACAAAGCTGAAAAATACGGTATCGAAACGTACATGAGGAGCATCGCGGCAGTCGGTATGACGCTGTCGAAGCGGTCCATGATGCCGCCGTGACCCGGCAGTATCGTGCCGTAGTCCTTGACCTCATAGCGGCGCTTTATAAGCGACGCTGCGAGGTCGCCGAGCTGCGCCATGACCGATATTAGCACGCCGCCTATCGCGAGCGTCACATATGCCGGCGTAACATCCGGGAATATCCTTCCTATAATCTCGCCGTAGGCGAGCATTCCGAGCGAGGTGAAAACGACGGCCCCGACCGCGCCCTCGACCGTTTTCTTGGGGCTGATTTCCGGTATCAGTTTGTGGCGGCCGAAGAAATAGCCGCAGAAATACGCGAATATGTCGGAGACCCACGGCGCTGCGATCGACAGGACATATATATATTTACCCATCGGCATATCGCGCAAAAGAACGATCGATGTGAAGCCCGTCGTTATATAGACGCAGGTCATGTATAGGATTGCGATCCTGTTCAGCATATCTTTATCGCGGCTGAAGACCGCGGCGCCGAAAAGGTACAGAAGGATGCAGAAAGCAATTGACGCGTATGTCAACAAAAACGCCGATACGGACGTGAACAGCCGCGCCGTCAGCGGTGCGGCGACGGCGACAAAGTAAAACGGGAACGTCAGCCACAGGTTGCCGCGCTCCTTTATGCAGCCGACCATTTCATAAACCGCCAGAACCGACATAACGGCGGCCGCTGCCGGAAGCGCCCATGTATGTGAATACAGACATATGACGCAGAATATCGCAAGTCCGACAGCGCCTGTTATAATACGCTTTAACATTCCGGTACCCCGTAAAACGGTTAACCCGCTTTTCTCTTTTTGTTTATTTTCAAACACGTCCGAATCGGCGCTGACGCCTGTAATACTCGTTTATCGCGTCGTCAAGCTGTCCGACGGTAAAGTCAGGCCAGAGAGTTTCGGTGAAATAAAGTTCCGCGTACGCGGACTGCCACAAAAGGAAGTTCGAGAGCCGCAGCTCCGCGCCGGTCCTGACGATAAAGTCCGGATCGCCGCTGTGGGCGGTGTAAAGGCGGGACGCTATGTCGCTCTCGGTCACGCTCGTTCTGCCTTCGGCGATCAGCTCGTTCACGGCGTTCGTTATCTCGGCGCGGCCGCCGTAATTGAGCGCGATGTTGAGCGTGAGCGGGCAGTCTCGCGTCAGCTCCTCGAGGTGCAGCGTCTTTTCCCGCAGATCCGGCGCAAGGGCGCTTTTATCGCCGAGAAAAACATAACGGATGTTGTTTTTGACGCGGTCGCGCTCCGCTTCTTTTATATAGTCGTCGATCAGCCGCATGATCGCCGCGACCTCGCCTGCGGGGCGCGACCAGTTCTCGGTCGAAAACGCGTAAGCGGTCACGGTCTTGATGCCGACGGCGCGGCAGTGGTCGACGATCTTTCTGAAGTTGGCGGCGCCGGCTTTATGCCCTGCTTCGCGCGCGAGTCCGCGCTTTTTAGCCCAGCGGCCGTTGCCGTCCATGATAAACGCGATATGGTTCAGCTTTGTGTCTGCTTCATTTATCATTATATCTCTCGGTTCGTATTTAATATGTTCGCCGGATGAATTTTTTCTGATTTTATTAATTTTACCCTTTTAATCGACAGCGCCTCCGCAAAAGCGAAGGCGCCGTTATGTCGCTTTTGTCCCGAAGCGGTCAGATCTCCATGATCTCCTTGTCCTTCTTCGCGGTAATCGCGTCGATATCCTTGATGTATCTGTCGGTCAGATCCTGAATCGCCTTTTCGGACTGCTTCTGTTCGTCCTCTGTCATGGTCGAGTTCTTCTTCATTTCTTTGCACTTTTCGTTCGCGTCGCGGCGTATGTTGCGCAGGGCGACCTTAGCTTCCTCGCCCATCTTCTGCGTCTGCTTCTTGAGCTCCTTGCGGCGCTCCTCGGTGAGCTGCGGGAAAGCGAGCTTTATGGATTTGCCGTCGTTAATGGGCGTAATTCCGAGGTCGGACGCGAGAATGGCTTTTTCTATGTTCTTGAGCGTCGAAGCGTCCCACGGTACGATAGATATCGTTCTCGGGTCGACAACGCGCACCTCGGCCATCTGGTTGACCGCGGTCGGCGCTCCGTAATAGTCTACGGTGACGCGTGACAGGACGGACGCATTTGCGCGCCCGACACGTATCGTCGACAGCGATTCCTCATATACGGCAATGGTCTTTTTCATCTTTTCTTCGAATTCTTTGACATCAAGTTTCATTTTCGCGTTTCCTCCTTATTTTTGTTTATCTATGACGGAGCCGATGTTTTCGCCGATTACCGCCTTGTATATATTTTCGGGCGTTTCGAGTCCGATGACATGAATTTTTACGTTTGTGTCCATCGAAAGTGTCGCTGCGGTCAGGTCGGTGGCTGCAAGGCGGCGCTTTATGACATCCATATGGTCGAGCGTGGTCAGTCTGACCGCTTCGGGGTATTTGCGCGGATCCTTGTCGTATATGGCGTCGACATTCTTGGCGAGCAGCGCCACGTCGGCGTTGATCTCGGCTGCGCGAAGTACGGCGGCGGTATCAGTCGATACGAACGGTATGCCGAGTCCGCATCCGAAGATGACGACACGGCCCTCTTCAAGGTGGTGGACTGCTTTGTTTCTTATATACGGCTCCGCGAATTCGTGCATCGCGATAGCCGTCATAACGCGGGTTTCGATTCCCTTTTGTAAAAATGCGTCCTGTATTGCGAGAGCGTTGATCGTCGTCGCGAGCATTCCCATGTGGTCCGCGCGCGTGCGGTCCATTTTTTCGTTTTCGCCCATCTTGCCGCGCCAAATATTGCCCGCGCCGACGATGATGCCGAACTGAACGCCAAGTTCTCTGCATTTCTGAATGACGGCGGCTATTTGATTTACCATATCTACATTGATGATGCCCTTCTGCCCGTTCGATATAGCCTCTCCGGACAGTTTCAGGAGCACACGCCTGTAGATAGGTTTAATATCCGCTTCGTTCATACGCTGGTACCTCCGCATAATATACGATATATATTTTAATCGATAACATTAGTTTTGTAAACACCTAATTTTGCATTTGACTGTTCCCGCACAAAAAGAGGACGCGGCGCGTCCTCTTCCTTTGCTTGATGAATTATTTGTTGACCATCTTTTCGATTTCGGCTGCGAAATCTTCTTCCTTCTTCTGGAGGCCTTCGCCCTTCTCGTAGCAGATGAAGCCGGTGACGGTGATCTTTCCGCCGAATTCCTTCTCGCACTTGGCGACGTACTGGCCGACGGTCAGCTCGTCGTCCTTGACGTAGCTCTGCTCGAGCAGGCAGTTTTTCTCGTAGAACTTCGTGATCCTGCCGGCGATCATCTTTTCCTTGATCGCCTCGGGCTTCTTGGCGAGGCTCTCGTCGTTGTTCATCTGAGCGCGGAGAATCTCCTTCTCCTCCTCAAGATCCTTCTCCGGAACGGTCTCCTTGGAGAGGTAGAGGACGGGCATCGCGGCGATCTGAAGCGCGATGTTCTTCGCGAACTCGGCGAAGCCCTCGTGAGATTTGGCTTTCTCGTCTGCGTCGAAGGTGACGATAACGCCGGTCGTGCCCTTGCCGTGGATATAGGTGCTGAAGGTGCCGTCGACTATCTGGAAACGGCGGATGTTCATATTCTCGCCGATAGTGAAGATCATATCCTTGAGCTTGCCTTCGACGGTGAAGTCGGTGTCGAGATATTTCTCGGCAAGAAGGGCGGCCATGTCGGCGGGACGGGTATTCAGTATCGTCTTCAGAACGCCCTGTACGAAGGTACGGAAGGTCTCGTTCTTGGCGACGAAGTCGGTTTCGGCGTTGACCTCGATGATAGCGGCCGTATTGCCGTCGTCGGAGACGAGAATATCGACAATGCCCTCCGCGGCGATGCGGTCGGCCTTCTTGGCGGCCACGGAGAGTCCCTTTTCGCGCAGTATCTTTACGGCTTCCTCAAAGTCGCCGTTTGCTTCGGCAAGAGCTTTCTTGCATTCCATCATTCCGACACCTGTCTTGGCGCGGAGATCTGCGACATCCTTAGCTGTAAATGCCATCTTATCTTTGCTCCTTAAATTATTTAATACTTACTGAGCCTTTTCCTCGGCGTCAAGCTCTTCGTCGGCTTCGGCGGATTCGGCGGCGGCGTCGGATAACTGCTCGCCCTGCTTGCCTTCGAGCACTGCGTCGGCTATGACGGAGCTGATGAGCTTTATAGCGCGTATAGCGTCGTCGTTGCCGGGAATGATATAGTCGGCGTCGTCCGGGTCGCAGTTGGTGTCAATGATAGCAATAACCGGTATACCGAGCTTCTTGGCCTCGAGAACCGCGTTCTTTTCCTTGCGCGGGTCAACAATGAATATGGCGTCCGGAAGGCCTTCCATGTTCTTGATGCCGCCGAGGTTCTTTTCGAGGTTATACATCTCTTTCTGGAGCGCGGCGACTTCCTTCTTGGGAAGCATGTCGAAGGTGCCGTCCTCCTGCATCTTCTGCAGGCTGTTCAGACGGTTGATGGACTTTCTGATGGTCTTGTAGTTGGTCAGCATACCGCCGAGCCAGCGGACGTTGACATAGTACATGCCGCAGCGTTCGGCTTCCTCGCGGATCGCGTCGGCAGCCTGTTTCTTCGTGCCGACGAACAGCAGCTTGCCGCCGCTCTGCGAGGTGTCGCGCACGAACATATACGCTTCTTCGAACTTTTTGACGGTCTTCTGAAGGTCGATGATGTAGATGCCGTTGCGTTCGGTGAAGATGTATTCCTGCATCTTCGGGTTCCAGCGGCGAGTCTGATGTCCGAAATGGACGCCGGCTTCGAGAAGCTGTTTGATTGTGATGATAGCCATGTTTTTTGCTCCTTATTCGGTTTTTGCGGGGTGAATTTTCTTCCCCGCCCTCCGCCGGGCCGACCGGATCTCCGCCGCAGCCGGCGCAGCTTTATCCTGCGCAGGCAGCGACCGTGCGGATTCATCCGCGGCGACGGCGTGTGTATTCGCTTATGTGAAATATTCGCGCATACGCCGTATATTATACCCTGTTTTAGTCTCAATTTCAAGTACGGCGCGCTATTTTTTCGTATGTAAACCGGTTATGTTTACAATATTTTCACAATCTCCAGATGAAAAAATTGTGTCTGCGCCTGCAATCGCACGACGGGCGAGAGGGCGGCGGGCAATGAGCGTCGACAAGTATCGCGTCCTCCCCTATCTTCACTATTTTATCCCACGGTATTACAGTGTCGCTGCCGCGCTTTAAACCGAAGCACTCGCATTCGCCGGGTATGATCAGAGATTTAAGCTGTCCGCTGCAGATATCTATGCCGAAATCGCAGGCGTAACCCAGCTTCCTTCCGTCATTTATATTAATAACGGCTTTTTCCTTAAGATCCGATATCGTTTCTGACATATCATACTCCATGTGTACATATTAACCACATTTATCACCAGTATATGCTTAAATGCTTCGCAGATTGCATTGACACCCATTTACCCTTGTGATAAAATGGGGACAAACCATATAAATATGGAGGATATAAAAAAGTGAGCAAACTCATCGTAAATCTCGGCGATAAGAGAAGCCGTATCAACCCCGAGATATACGGCAACTTCTCCGAGCACCTCGGCCGCTGCATCTACAACGGCGTCTACGTCGGCGAAAACTCGCCCATACCGAACGTAAAGGGCATGCGCACCGACGTCGTTGAAGCGTTAAAGAAAATGAAGCTTCCCGTTCTGCGCTGGCCGGGCGGCTGCTTCGCCGACGAGTACCACTGGATGGACGGCATCGGTCCCAAAGAGACCCGCAAGAAGATGATAAACACTCACTGGGGCGGCGTCACCGAGGATAACAGCTTCGGTACGCACGAGTTCATGGAGCTGTGCCGTCAGATCGGCTGCCAGCCCTACGTAAACGGCAACGTCGGTTCCGGCTCCGTCCGCGAGATGAGCGAATGGGTCGAATACATGAACTTCGGCGGCGTATCGCCCATGGCCGAGCTGCGCGCGAAAAACGGTGATCCCGAACCGTTCAAGGTGAAATACTTCGCCGTCGGCAACGAGAACTGGGGCTGCGGCGGCAACATGACCGCCGAGTACTACGCGAACGAGTACCGCCGCTATCAGACCTATATCCGCAACTATCCCGACGCTGCCCTTTACCGCATCGCCTGCGGCCCGAACGGCGGCGATTATCACTGGACCGAGGTCCTTATGCGCGAAGCCGGCTGGATGATGGACGGCCTCTCCCTCCACTACTACACCGTTCCGGGCGGCTGGGGCAACCGCGGCCATGCGACCGGCTTCGACGTCCCGTACTGGTATAAGACCCTCTCCAGCACGCTGTACATGGAAGAGCTTGTCACGAAACACGGTGCCATCATCGCGAAGAACGTCCGCAATCAGGGTCCGCGCCGCGGCCGCCGCGTCGGTCTCGTCGTTGACGAATGGGGCACCTGGTACGACTGCGAACCCGGCACCAACCCCGGCTTCCTGTATCAGCAGAACACGATGCGCGACGCGCTTGTGGCCGGCATCAACCTCAATATATTCAACAACCACTCCGACATCGTGTCGATGGCGAATATCGCACAGCTCATCAACGTCCTTCAGGCCGTTATCCTCACCGACGGCGACAAGATGCTGCTGACCCCGACCTATCACGTCTTCGACATGTACTCCGACCATCAGGGCGCGACGACGCTTTACAGCTTCGTCGAGACCGAAAAAGTCGGCGTCGATGACAACGAGATGGTCCCGAACCTCCATGTCTCCGCGTCCGAAGCCGAAGACGGCCGCATCACCGTCACGCTCTGCAACCTCTCCGAGAGCAAGGCCTACGAAATCGACGGCGATATAATCGGTGCGCCCGTCAAGTCCGTCGCCGGAACGATACTCACCGGCACAATGGACGACCACAACACCTTCGACAACGCGGACAAGGTTCACAACAATGTGTTCGAGGACGTCAAGATCACGGACAGCGGCGTCAAGTTTACGATTCCCGCCTGCTCCGTTCTCAAACTGTCGCTGACGATTTGACGGAATGGATCTTCGCAAGCCCTGCACGCGCTGTCTGCTCGCCGAAATCGACCCGGACGGCGTTTACAAAAGCATCCGGGAGCTGACGGCGGCGCTGCCGGACGACGTTAAAGCGCCGCCCGACATATACGAAAAGCGCCTTTCGGCGTGCCGCGAATGCAGCGCGCTGCGCGACGGCATGTGCTCGATCTGCGGCTGCTTCGTCGAATACCGGGCGGCAAACATAAAGCAAATCTGCCCGTCCGTTCCGGCGAAGTGGAAATAGCTCACAAAAAAACGCCCGTATGACCGCACCCGCGGTCATACGGGTTTGATTTATACAAGAAAAACGCCGCGGAAGCGGCGTTTTAATCATTTCAGCTTTTCTTTCCGTATACGGGTTCGCAGGTCATGTTGATGCCGAGCTTTTTAAACGTCGCGATGTCGACCTGCGAGAGCATCACGGAACTGTGCGCTTCAAGTCCGCGCAGTTCCGAGAGCTGATTGAGCGCACATTCGGCGAGCGGGTCGGACGCCGCGCAGACGGAGAGTGCGATCAGCGTTTCGTCCGTATGCAGACGCGGATTGCTGTTTCCGAGATGATGTATTTTCAGCCTTTGCACAGGCTCGATGACGTCGCGCGAGAGAAGAAGCACGTTGTCGTCGATTCCCGCAAGCTGCTTGAGCACGTTCAGCAGCGCCGCGCTCGACGCGCCGAGAAGCGACGTCGTTCTGCCAGTCACGACGTCGCCGTTCGGAAGCTGGATCGCCGTCGCCGGTTCGTTTCCGGTTTCCGCGGAGCGCTTCAGCGCCGCCGCGACAACCGGCCTGTCCGCGACGGTGATGCCCGCCTGGTTCATGACAAGCTCTATTTTATAGACAGCCTCGTCGTCGACAAGGCATGCAAGCCTGTCGCACTTCGCGGTGTAGTAGCGTCTGATTATCTCATCTCTTGACGCCGTGCAGACGACATCGTCATCGCATATACAGTATCCGGCCATGTTGACTCCCATATCTGTCGGCGAGCGGTATGTCACGTTGCAGCCGATCTGCTGGAAGATGCGGCAAAGGATCGGGAACGCTTCGACGTCGCGGTTGTAGTTAACGGTGGACACGCCGTATGCTTCGAGATGGAACGGGTCGATCATGTTCACGTCGCGCAGGTCGGCCGTCGCCGCCTCATACGCGAGGTTGACAGGATGCTTGAGCGGAAGGTTCCATATCGGGAATGTTTCGAACTTGGCGTAGCCCGCTTTGATTCCGCGCTTGTGCTCGTGGTAGAGCTGCGACAGGCACGTCGCCATCTTGCCAGAACCGGGGCCCGGCGCGGTTATGATGACGAGCGGACGCGTTGTCTTGATATAGTCGTTGCGGCCGAAGCCCTCGTCGGATGCGATCAGCGAAATGTTGTTCGGATAGCCCGGTATCGGATAATGTATATAGGTCGGCAGCCCCATCTCGGTGACGCGGCGGCGGAAGATGTCTGCGTTATACTGCCCCGCATACTGCGCGATGACGACGGAGCCGACATACATGCCGGCGCGGCGGAAGCCTTCGATCAGTCTGAAGACGTCTTCGTCGTAGGTTATGCCGAGATCGCCGCGTATCTTCGATTTTTCGATGTCGACGGCGTTTATAACGATAACGATTTCCGATTTGTCCGCCAGACGCTTGAGCATCTTCATCTTTGTGTCCGGTTCAAATCCCGGAAGCACGCGTGAGGCGTGATAATCGTCGAAAAGTTTGCCGCCGAGCTCGAGGTACAGCTTGTCGCCGAAGCGGGCGATCCTCTCGTTTATGTGCTCCGATTGCAGCCTGATGTATTTTTCGTTGTCGAATCCGATCTGTTTTTGCATAACCGCTCCGTAAATTTTCACTAACCTTAGTATTATAACCCGAATCAAGGCGGCGTGTCAACGAGTAGTCTGTACAAAATATCCTTCGGCATAGCGCATTATTTTTCCGACAGATAAACCTCCCGTTAAAGACAGACCGTCATCAGACGGCAACGAAAATACGCAAGAGCCTTCTTATAAGATAAGGTTACGGCATGAGGCAGACCGTAACCTGTTTTAAATCAGCGCACGCGCTTCATTCCGATAGATCCGGCAACTTTCCGCATAGAGATGTTGCCGGCGTACGTGTTTAGCGTTGCGGACTTCCCCATGCTCGTCGATTTTATCGATATTAGCTTCGACATCGATCCATTCGGGAGAAAACAGCGAACTGAAATTTAATTTATCTGTACCGTCGATTCTATAACCCGCGAATTAACTGTTATCCGTATTAATAATATTTTCAGTTATATTTTCGAAACCGTATTAAACGTGGAAGCGCCGCTTCACTTCGGATATCATCTTGTTCGTATACAGTATCACGAGCCATGCTGTCACGACAGCCGCGATAATCGTGCAGATATATGAAGGATATATCACCTTAACGACGCCGCAGGCTACCAGTATTACCGGAACGAACGCGAAAACGCAGTTTATTAAAAGGTACATCAAGTACCTTTCGACGGGGATTTTCAAGATCAGCGCTGTCGCAATGATTGCGATTATCGAAAACGCAAACAGGCTCGGCATGACGAAGTCGACGCTCCATCCGCGCCAGCCCGTAATAAAGTCCCATATCAGCGCGAACGCGGACACAAGAAGCGCCTGATTAAATATGTTGCGCTGAATGTTGTTGCGCCGCCTCAGCGCGGCGAGAAGCGCAATCCACCCGCAAAACGCTCCGATTGCGACAAAAATCGACCAGAGCGATTCGTGCGGAACCATGAGGTTGACGCCGAACGCTATGGCGGACACCGCCACGACGGCGAAAAGCGCAAGCCGTATTATGAAATTATACCGCTCGAACATCGTGGGGACGACGGGAAAGACCGCGCCGTAGTCGTCCTCACAACCGTCGAGCTGCGTCGTCTGCGACCGGCAGAGAGGGCATTTGACCTCTTTTTCCGGAATGCGCAGACGCATTTTACAGTTAGGACAGTAACGCAAACCCGATTACTCCGTTTCGCCTTTTTAAAAATTACTTGTGATTTCGACGTCCGCCTCCGAATCGTTCAGCGAACGGAAGAACCCGCGCTCGACGCCCGTATCGGTGAACGGACTCGTGAACGCTATGTTCATCCTGCCGCCGTACGTCGCGAAGCAGACATGCATCTTCTCCGTCGCGTACAGAACCGAAATCCTGCGCACATACGCGGCGGCCTGAGGCGGCAGCTTGATTATCGCGAGGTTCGAAAATCCCGCAGTCACGCCGCGGTCTATAAATGCGTCTGCGATGCGCAGCGCCGCCGACTTGACGGGCAGCGGCAGCAGCCGCGTGTATAGACGGTGCTCAATCGCCGCGTAGCGGTTCATCGCATCCGCGACCGCTTCCTTCGTAAGCTGAGATGCGAACGATGCTTTCACCGACGCGATAATGTCCTCGAACGTGTCGCCGCCTTTAAAGAGGTACGAGACGTTTATCATCGAGAAAAAGTTGCGCGTGGACGCGCTGTCGTAGTAGTTGCGCAGATTTACCGGCACGCCGAGCACGACCGGCTTTTTCTTCGCCGAGACGGACATTGTGCGCCCGATCTTTTCGATGAGCAGCGCCGCGAGGTAAACGGTCACTGTCGCGTCGTGGGCGTGCGCCGCGGCGATTATGGCCGAGGCGTCGCACGAACCCTCGACCACCGACATGCGGTAGTCGCCGTTGCGTTTTCCGCGCAGCCGGTATGCCGTCACGCGCTTTTTCTTTTTCGCAGCGACAGGCGGCGCGCTGTAGTATTTTTCAAAGTCGTCCCGTCCGGAGCGGTCGAAGCTCGGCTCGTAATCGGCGGCGCATCCGCCTGATTCGGGGTACTTTATGGCGACGTATCTGCACACGAGCATCTTCAGGAAGTCGAGCGCGCCCGTACCGTCGGTCAGCGAATGGAACGCTTCGAAGTTGATGCGGCGGCGGTAATACGTCACATCAAACAGAAGATTGCGCCCCTCCGCCGAAAAAATCGGCGAGCACGGGGGCTTGTCCTCCTCGCGGACGATCGGTATGATGCGGCACTCCTCAAAGTAATACCAGAATAAGCCCTTCTTTATGACCGAGCGGAAATGGGGGAAGTACTCCATCGTCTCGTCGAGCGCGCGCTGAAGCGCTTCGGGGTCAACATCCTCCGTCATCTCCGCGGAAAAGCGGAATACTTTTGTATCGTATTTGTTGTTTGTGCTCGGGAACAGCTTGCCTGCGTTGTCGAGCGGAAACCATTCCGTTTCCGTCGCCGCGCACACGGGGAATATGTTCATTATCGTTTTATTTGCCTCCGGCAAGTTTCTTTAATATAAACGGCCTTTTAACAGGATACGCTTCGAACTCCGGCTCCGTTAAAAAGCCGCGGATGACATCGAATGCCTCGCGCACCTGCGAGTAAAAAGGCGGCAGCGATATGAAGCCGTGTATCGCGTCCTCCACTCGGTGGATAACGACGCGGTTCCCCGCGCATTCGAGCGCGCGGCCGTATGCTTCGCCTTCGTCACGAAGGGGGTCGTACTGAGCCGTTATCACGAGCGTTTCGGGCTGACGTGACAGATCCGGCGCGATAAGCGGCGCAAAATACGGATTGTAATAATCCTCGGGAGCGGAAACGTACAGATTCATATAGTCGCGTATGCGCTTTGATGTGAGCAGATAGTCCCTGCCGTTTTCGCGCACCGACGGAAACGGGCCGTCGTCGTCGTGCATCGGATATGTCGCCGGGTATATCAGCATCTGCTTCTTCGGGACGAACCTGCCGGTGTCGCGCAGCATCAGAGAGACAGCCGCGGCGAGGTTGCCGCCCGCGCTGTCGCCGGCGAGCGTTATCTGGTCGGGCGTAACGCCGAAGCGCTCCGACGATAAAATTACGGCGTCGGTGAATGCGAAGCAGTCCTCAAGACCGCGCGGAAAGCGGTTTTCGGGCGCGAGCCTGTAATCGACCGACATCACGACGCGGTCGAATGCGCGAGATAGGTTCTGGCACAGCCTGTCGTATGTCTCGATGCTGCCGAACACCCATCCGCCGCCGTGGAAGAATATTATGATCGGCCGCGACTCTTCCCTATCGCACGGACGGTACACGCGCGCGCGAACCTCCCTGTCGGAGAGCACGAGCGAGATGTCGCAGCTTTCGTCTCTGAGCTTGAATTTCGGGCTCCTTACGGCTTCGCGCAGCTGCCGTTCGTGCACATAATTCTCGCGCAGGTCGAACTCCATGTATGAAAGCGCCTTCAGGGCGGCTATTACGGCTTTATTAAGGGCCATTTACTGCTCCGCGGTACATATTTCACTCCATTATATTATTATATCTTATATTATACTATAAATCAACACAATATATCTGGCTTATCGAACGATAAGGGTGCGCACAATTGTAATTTTACACATTATACCGATGATATAACGGTATTAAATTGACAATATGATAAAAATATGTTAATATTATTAGAGCAAGGCAAATGATAAATTTTAGGGCTTAATTTATGAAATTTTTTAAGATCGTCCTCTTAACCGCAGTTGTCCTCCTGTTCTGCAGCTCATGCACCGATTCGAAATGGCTGACATTCGATACGAACGGCGGCCCGAAGGTAAAAGCTCAGCTGTTGAAGCCGAACGAGGAAGCTTCCCTGCCTGTCGACTACGATATGGACGGCTACGATTTCGCCGGCTGGTACCTCGACGAAGATGTGTGGGAGCAGCCGTACAACGGCGAGCCGATAACCGAAAACACGACCGTTCACGCCCGCTGGGACGTATCGATTCACAACGTTGTGTTTTACCTGAACGGCGGCCAAACAGCCGACGGGACATCGCGCCAGTATAAAGCCGAAGTCGTCGAAGGCGATGTAATAACGCCGCCGGAAGTTACGAACACAGACAAAGAGCTTATCGGATGGTACACCGACCCGTCGTGTACCGTTTTATGGGAAGGCGGCGTCTGCACCGGCGACACGAAGCTGTACGCCCGCTGGCGCGATTACTTCGATTCGGAGGATATGGTCCTTCCCCGCGTATATTTTACGACGTCAAAAGAAAAATTCACTCTAAACGGCGAATATTCGTCCTGCTATGTGACGGTCACCTCCGATAATAAAGAGTGGAACATATATAACGAATACGCAGGTTACCGCGTGCGCGGCAACTCGACGGCAGGGTTCGAGAAGAAACCGTACCGCGTCAAATTCGAAAAGAAGCGCGATATGTTCGGAATGGGCGCGGCCAAGGACTGGATTTTTCTCGCCAACTACATAGATATATCGCTCATGCGCAACTGGATCACGTTCGAGCTGGCGGCCCATTTCGGCGACAAATACACGACGTCGTCGCAGATGGTCAACCTCTTCATCGATGGCGAATATCAGGGCGTTTACCTTGTCTGCGAGCAGGTCGAAACAGGCGTCAACCGCGTCGACATCGAGTGGGACGAGCTCGCCGGACCTCCGGATGATCCGGCCGACGTCGGCTTCCTCGTCGAATTCGGCAACCCAGGATTCAACTGGGGCGACTGGAGCACCAAGTTTATAATGACAAGAAGCGTAAAATATAAGGGAAGGACATATCGCAATGACGGCGGCGAGATCGGCGTCATCAAATACCCGAATGGCGACGACTGCACAAACGAAATGGCCGCATACCTGCAGGAATATGTAGACAAAGTGAATACGGCCATATTCACGCGCGACTGGGAATCGTTCAGCGAGCTGTGCGACGTTGACAGCTTCGTCATAAACTTCATCGTCAGCGAATACATGCTGTCAAACGACATGGGATGGGTCTTCTTCTTCTACAAGGAGCCGGGCGGAAAGCTGGCGCTCGGCCCGATCTGGGACTTCGATCAGTCGGCCGGCTGCTCGACGCACGGCGGCGATACGTATAAAGGCTGGGCATCCGGCACACCGCACTCGTGGTTCCTTGCGCTCATTGAAATAGACGAGTTCCGCTCGCTCGTGATCGAAAGATGGATGGAGAGCTACGATTACCTGCACTCCGTCCCCGACATAATTCAGGCGAAAGCCGACGAGTGCCGTGCGGATATCGACGCTAACTTCATCCGCTGGGACAGACTTATCGGCTACCCGCACTGGCGTTCAATACCCAAAATGGACAAATTCAAGACATATGACGAGCATGTCGATTACTTAAAAGAATGGCTTAACAACCGCATGAACTGGATAGAGACCGAACTGGGGATAAAAAATTGACCGTCCTGCATAAATTCGCATTATTATATCTGATAATCGTATCGCTTGTATCGATAATCATGACCGTCTACGACAAAATATCGGCGAAGCGCGGGTGGCGCAGAGTTCCCGAGAACACGCTTGTACTGTTTTCGGCACTCGGCGGTTCTGCGGCTATGTATCTTACTATGCAGATTATAAGACATAAAACAAAACACATAAAGTTCATGCTCGGAATACCCATTATTATAATCCTGCAGACTTGCTTTATAGCCGCGTTGACAGCTGTAGTAAAATAGTTAAAAAAGTAAAATTTGTTACATATTATTATTTTTGGTTATTTACAAAATAAACCGACAATGATATAATGCACATGTATAAAACATGTTTCTGACGGAGATTGCTATATGAAATGCCCTGCTTGCGGTTATCCCGAAAGTAAAGTTACCGACTCGCGTCCGACCGAGGAAGGCGTGAGCATACGACGCAGAAGGCAGTGCCTGTCATGCGGAAAACGCTTTACCACTTATGAAATAATAGATACCGTCGTGCCAGTCGTCTTAAAGAAAAACGGAACACGCGAATATTTTGACCGCAACAAGCTTCTTGTCGGCCTTTTGAAGGCATGCGAAAAGCGCCCTGTCGACGCGCGCAAAATCGCCGAGGAAATCGAAAGCGAGATCTCCAACTCTCTACGCACCGAAATCACATCTGCCGAGATCGGCGAACTTGCGATGGAGCGTCTGCGTACAGCCGACGCGGTCGCTTACGTCCGCTTTGCAAGCGTTCACCGCGAATTCAAGGATGTCGACTCCTTTGTGAAAGAGATCGCGCATATGAAAGACGAAGATTCTACATTGAAATAATAAATAATATTTTAGAGCGTATTTTATATTGACAAAGCCGCCCGAATGAGTTATAATATTCGACGGCGCGTAAAAGCGAAAGTAAATCGTCCGCGCGCTGCTTGGCACGGCGTCAGCCGGTTTCGGCCGCCGCACCTCCCGTAATCGCCAACAGGCCGGCATACGGAGAAGTACTCAAGAGGCCAAAGAGGCGCCCCTGCTAAGGGTGTAGGCCGGGCAACCGGTGCGAGAGTTCAAATCTCTCCTTCTCCGAATATAAAAAGCCCTGAAAACGTTGATTTTCAGGGCTTTTTTTATTTTTACGAGTTAACCGTATTTTTACTCCGGATAATAGACACGCCTTGATTTTCAGGTTCCGTTATTACATCGGTGCGAAGCCTTGCGCATCCCACCACTGTTCTTTTAATTTTTCATATTCATCCGAGAATTGGTTCAAGTGTGTTTGCTCCCATAAGCTCAATGTTTTATAAAACTTTTTCAATTTATCATTATCAGTGTTTTGAGATGCCGTATCATAAAATTTTACCGACTCACGCTCCATTTGTATAGCGATGCTAAAAACCGAAATCGCTAAGGAAGCCTTTTGTCTGTCTATGTTTCCCCACATGAATATTTTCGGGCTTGGAGCCTCAACTTCATATGCTAATATCAGATCATCATCTTTGCCGTGGCTTATATTTTCATATACTTTTTTAAGCCACTCGATATGAACGAGCTCCTCTTGGGCTAATGTCTCAAAAGCATTTTTCGACTCTTCGTTTTCTGCCTGTTTTGACGCCAGTCTGTAAAACTCAAAACCTTCGATCTCATTGATGATTGCTTGCTTTATGACTGCCAACTCTTTAGTATTCAAAATATATCACCTCAATAAAAACGGGATGATTATGATCTTATAATCACATATCATAATTCATGCGGGAAACCAAGAATGAGCGGTAAGAACAGTCGATTTCTTTTTATGTTATATCTTTTTATGTTATAAAAGAAAGTTCATCTCCTGTTGCCGCGATAAGATCCACTGATAATGTCAAGATAAATGTAATAAGAAACCCTGTAACCAAAATCAACCTAAGACCAGAGAAGGCGCGGTATATACTCTTGTTTTCATTTCGCTGTCCAACATATACAGTCCCTTTGAGTCACCGGCAAACAGAGTGTATTTTTTTATATTATCCTCGGCATTCTTTTCTTCTTCGCCCTGTTCCTTAATAAACCAGTCGAGAAACTGCATTGTTTTAAAATCGCTTATTTTATACGCAGCTTCATAAATTTTATTGATTGAAGCGGTCACATACTGCTCGTGTTCCAATGCTTTTAACAAAGGTGCTTTGAAATCGCCGTATTTTTCGTTCGGAGCTTCAATCGCATTTAATACAACCTGTTCTCCGCTGTTTAATATATACTGCCTGAATAATAAAGCGTGATCGCGTTCTTCCTGCGTCTGAACAAAAAACCAGTTTTCAAACCCGTTTAATCCTTGGTCCGCATAATAATTTGCAAAATCCATATACAGATAGGCTGAATAAAATTCCTTGGTGATTTGTTCGTTTAATAATTTCGTAATCTCTGTATTTAACATTTCATTATTCCTTTCTAAAATTCATTTAATTATTTTGAATCAGATCCGAACTTGCTTCTCCGCAGCAGAACAAAGAAATTCCGACATAATCAATATACCCATTTATATTGACGGCGTGCTTGAAAAAGCATAACTGTTTTACATAACAAACAACTCCTTCTAAAATTTATAGTTTCATGGCCTGTATTCAACACTGGTTTTATTATAACATATTATTATCAGTTCATACAATATAATATTTTTCATAAGCCTTAAACATGTGGATTTTTTATTATCGGCGTTGCTCTGACAAGCGCTTTGTATGCTCCGCTAACGAAACCGATGTCTATAAATCGTTCTGCCGAGCGAATACGCACAAACATTATTATTGCTATGAACGCGGCGTGAATGCGACGGTTCGTCGGATCTGCACATTTCCTTTAAATTTTCAGTTCGTAAAACTCAAGAGAACCGTCGGCTTTCTGCTTTGCTTCCGCCGCGGTAAGGCTGCCCGCATAACCCGTTCCTTCGCCTATAAAGCCGCAGAATATCAGGCGCTCTTTTAAAAACGCGGCTTTTGGCACCGTCCCGCAAGGAATAATATCGTTTTCGGGAGTGACCCAGCCGTCAAACGGACGGCTCGAATATTTATAATGCGCCTTACCGCCTATTGAATAAATGAGATGGTATTTGCCGTTAAGAGAAAACCAGTCGGGGCATTCCGGCTGCGAACCGTCGCTCCACATAAGTACGGGCCCCACATCTTCCCACTCAATCATATCATCGGATTTTAAATGTGCAAGGCATCCGTTTTGATTTTGCAGATATGTTGTGGTGACGAACATATGATATTCGCCGTCATACTCAAAAACCTTTGGATCTCTCGCGCTGGTAGTCTCATATGCGCCGGGCAGGCTGAAGAATTCTTTGCTCTTGGTGAAATGATAACCGTCCGGCGAAACGGCGCAGGTCAGACGCGCGGGAGAATAATCCGACATTCGCACAGCGTACCACGCGTAATACTTATCCTTTGCCTTCATGACGGAGCCCGTGCAGATCGAACCCTCCCACGGTTCAGTTATCGCGACCGCCATAGGATGTTCGCTGAAATGAATAAAATCCTCTGTAGATATATGCGCCCACTGATGCGCGCCCAGCCCCCACTTGCTGTGATGATGATGACGGTCGTACAGATAAAACAGATGGTACGCGCCGCCGTCGGAATATGGCATACAGTCGCCGATGTTCACTCCGGGCAGACGGATATTATCCGCACCGACGAAGGTACGAGTCACAGCCGGTTCGGCATCCGTATCTTTTTTCGGCGCATTATCGGGCGTGATACGGATATCACCCTCAGCTTCCGTTAAATCACCGTAAAGAGCGTTGCCGAACGGCCACTCCTCATCCGCGAGATCGCCGTTGACAAACACAGAAAGCTTATACGGTAAAATGTCGATATCTACGCGGTCGCCGGCTTTAGCAGCAGCAGTCAATGTAAGCGCCTTGTCCCTGACATCGTAATAAAAATCGATAGTGACCGTACTGCCGTCGAATTTCGCTTCAAATACCGTTTTTTCACCGGATTTGACCGAAGCCGTGCCCTGTTTTAAAATAAACGAATATCGGTTTGACATTTGCCCTCCCTGTTTTAGATGTATTTTATCATTGTACGGGTATGCGTTTCGTCGAACAGTCCAGCGGATATCGCGGCATAAAGAGCGGCGCCGTAAGCCGCTTCTTCCGTTTGTGCGGGAATGCGGGGGTTCATGCCGAAAACCTCGGAAATAATACGCGCCATGGCGGGGTTGAAGCGCACGGCGTTGCCGGATACGACCAATTCATTTATCCCTCCGCGGACATCGGACGGAAAATCGCAGTACATTTCATACAGCTCTGTAACGATACCTCTGAGTATGCCGCGAACAAAATGCGCCGCGGTAAAGTTATCCGCTCCGAGATTTTCAATTTTTCCTCTGAGCGTTGTTTCGGTGCGTGTTCCGAAAAACTTCGTCGAAACCTGAAGCTCATTGTCCGGCGGGGTATCGGCAAGCTCATTCATTATATTATATAGCGCCGTCTTTGACATTTCCGTACCGCCAAGCCTTATTACATCAGCAAAAAAATCAGCAAGCAGCGAATAAGCGCGGCCTCCGCAAAGCGTCGCTCCGGTAATAATATACCGCTCTCCGAAATAAGGACGTATATCTCCCGTGCCCTTATTAGCAGTCATGACAGAGCTTATCTGCCCGCTTGTACCGATATTCAGAAGCGCTTGACTGTCGCAGCTGAGACTTCCGAATATCCCCGCCTGGTTGTCTCCGACGGCTACCGCTACGGGAATACCGTTGTAATAACCGGCCACGCGGTAATCACAAGTGACTTCCGGCAGAAGTGACGTTTCTATATCCAGCCGTTTCAGGACATTCTGTTCATATGATCTGCCGTCAGGGTCGAAAAATCCGAGACTTGCGGCGTTTGTGGCATGGGATAAAGCTTTATCGATTCCGCACAAACGCATGACCGCCAGATCCATGACCGTCATGATTGACGCCGTTCTTTCCGGCAGCAATCCCATATCGCGCAGACAAAAATATGTAACGAGTCCGTAGCCTGTGCTCGAATGTTCGCCGCACAGCGCATATATCAAGTCAAGATATGTCATGCCGTTTTTTCGGCGCAATCCGAATTCGTTCTGCCATGTATAAAGCGGAGACAATATCTCGCAGTCCCGCGAAACACAAACGATACCGTGCATCTGACCTGTCAGGCCGATAGCTTTAATTCGCGTATAAGTCCCTGTTAATGACTTTATTAAATCCAGGGCTTGTCTGACAAGCAGTCCGGCGTCGGCGGCGAAGGCGTCGGGATAATTACTTAACTTTATTTCTGCACCATGAGTTATATTGTAGGTATGAACCGGCGTTCCGTCAGTCATCCTTATCAACTGCGCCGAGATTGATGTCGTTCCGATATCAACTCCTAAAAGCATATCGGTTCCGTCATCCTCGTCGCTTTTATTGTTATCGTTCAATCCGTCGGTGATCGGATCTGCGTTATTGATTCTGTGATCGACTTTTTTATCGGAGAGATGCAATGCGCACAGAGGTTCCGGCTTTTCATTGATTATCATGAGATATCTTCCTTAACACAGTATTATCGATCATTAACTCCGCATTGTATAAATAATACCACATCCGGTTTACAATTGCCACCATGCTTTTTACTAAAAATATCAATCATGTATTATAAATAAAAAA
>DBRA01000064.1 GCA_002305445.1 Clostridiales bacterium UBA1380
AAGTCCGTTCTTTTTTTGTAGTCAGCTTATAGCGCCATGTGCCGAAGTAAAACTTCGGCAGGCTCATCATGCGGCCGATGCGCTTCGGCTCCCTGCAGAGCCGGTAAAACCATTCGAGCCCGAGCTTTATGAAGATCTTCGGCGCGCGCTTTGCGATACCGGCGTAGCCGTCGATCGAGCCGCCGAGCGCCATCATGACGCGCACGTTCGGCAGCGATGCTGCGTTGTCGGCGCACCAGCGCTCCTGCGTCGGGAACCCGAGGCACACGATCAGCAGCTTCGCGCCGGATTTGTTGATCTCGTCGACAATCGCGTCGTTTTCGGCGCCTGTCTTCTTAAAGTATCCGTGGTGCGTCCCCGCGACGGTGAGACCCGGGTATTTTTCGGACAGTTTCGCTGCGGCGATCTCCGCGACGGCGGGGGTGTCGCCGCTCGCAGGCTTCCCGCCGAGGAAGTACACGGGAACTTTGTCCTCGGCCGCGTTTTTTATCGCGCGCTCTCCGAGCTCGATGCCGGGAACCTTGCATTTAAGCGGCGTGCCGAGTATGCGCGCGGCTTTAATCACGCCGATGCCGTCCGGTATGACGAGCGCGCCGGAGTTAATAACCGCTCTGTACTCCGCGTCGTCGATGCATAGCTGCACGATCTCGGCGTTAGGTGTGAATACCGCGCCGCAGCCCGACGGAGCGAGCGTCATTTCGCGCACGGCGGCGGCGGCTTCGTCGAGCGTCACGTTGTCGAAGCCGACGCCGCGCACTGTAATTCTGTCTTTCTTATTCGGCAATTTCAGTTTTCTCCGATTTTTGCATAACTTAATATGTCAGAAGATCCATGCTACGGATGAATATCGCGGCGATCTCCGCGCGCGTGATGTAGCCGAGCGGCCTTATCGTATTGTCCTCGTAACCTGTGATCACACCGTTCGCAACCGTGCTCACAACGTTGTCGTACGCCCAGTCGGCGATGTCGCCTTTATCGCTGAAGGTGAGGTTAGTCATCTTCGCGGGGAGCAGTCTGCCGAATACTGTCATGACTTCCTGGCGCGTTATCGGCGCGTTCGGCGCAAACGAAATCGTACCGTCGGCGTTTTGGCGGCCGTTCATCAATCCCGCGGCGGCGGCCGCTCTGACGTACGGCTGCGCCCACGACGCTATCTCGTCCCTGTCCGTGAACGCGAACGAAACGCCCGCGGAGTTCGCGATTTTTATATCAAGCACTGTGACGAGCATTTTCGCGAATTCCTGTCGCGTCAGGTTGTTATTCGGGTAGTAGTAGCGCTTTCCGTTTCCATCGACCGATCCCTCGGCGTAGCCGAGCGCATACATTTCCTCGATGTAATCCTTCGCCCAGCTCGACGAGCTGTCGGCAAAGACAGGCTCTGCCGGCGTATCCGCCGACTTATAGGGCGTATAATACAGCGCGATATTGTCGACGTATATTATCTGGTTCGAATACGTGTCTCTGTCCGAGACGATCTTTATCGGAGCGATAATCGACGACACCGAATGGTCTGACGGGAACGGTGCGAACAGAAGCTGCCATCCGCTGTATGTATACTCTTCGCCGACCGGCTTCTTATAGCTTATGTCCTTTGTAGTTCCGTCGGTCAGCCTTAGCGTCGTACAGAGCTGCGCGTCGTCGTCGCCGAGCCCATACACCCACATCTGCAGTCCGAGCGCCGTATACGGAGCCGGGACGGTCACCGTGTAGTTGAGCGACGCATAAGAGTTGGCGGGAAGCGTGTATTTGAGCTGCATCGAACCTGTGGAGCGGTAGCCGTGCGTCAGAAACTGCTGATACGAGAGCGACGCGCCCAGCCCCATCTTAGGCGTAAACACGCTGAGCGCCTTCGAGTTTTCGAAGTCGTGCTGAACCGATTTCGACGTGTCGACCGTTATCACCTCTTCGGTGAAGCCGCCGGTGACCGTCAGCAGCAGCGTCGCGGATTTGCCGCCGCCGGTTATGGTGAGTGTGTAGTCGCCGTTTGCGGCTCCCGAGCCGACATTCAGCTTTCCGTCGGAACCGATCGAGATATATGTGCTTTCGGGCGAGCAGGTCAGCGTAAACGCTTCGGGCGAGGTGAGAACGTCGACGTTTTTATATTCGGCGTCGAATACAAGCTGCTGCGACGAGCCGGCTTTTATCGACAGTCTGGACGATGCGATCGGACTGCCGGTGTTATCGACAGGTGTGACTTTGAGTGAGGTCAGCGTCGGAGTGACGGTGACGGGCGTCGAGCCGGACAGCGCCGATGCATATGACGAGGCTGTCGCTGTCACGGTGCCGGCTGCAACCGTGTTGAGCGTTTTCGAGGCGTTAAAGACCGCTCCGGAGAACGTTCCTATGCCGCCTGTCGATGAAAACGTTGCGGCGGAGTCGTCAAGCGTTCTGTTATACTGATAATAGACGTCGTAGACGAGCGCGTCGAAGTTGACGGACGAGCCGGCAAGGACGAGCGGCGACGACGGCGACAGGCGGAGAGAGCCCATCGTGTTGGAGGTATAACCTGTCGAATAGAACACTATCGCCGTCGAAACGGGTGTTTCGGCGCCGCCTGTCGCGTTGTTCCTGACCGCAGCATACTTGTCGCTGCCCGTGCGTGCCGCGAACGAAACCGCGGAACCTGCCGAAAGCGTTATGGCGTTCGTGCAGCCGTATGCCTGCATGATAGAGATGAGCTCCGCGCGCGTGATGCCGTTCGCGTCGGTCTTGCCGCCGTCCGCTCCGAAGATGACGACGGAGCCGTTGTAGCGGGTGCCGATCGCAAGGCGCGATGTCGCGGCGGTCGGGTTCGCGGCAGCCGTCGACGAGGTCGAGCCGTAAACAGGGCTCGTGACGGGTGTGCCGGCGCTTATCAGAACGTCGGTGCCCGTGAACGCGGTCGTCACGGACGCCCATTCGGTCGCGACGTATGTCTGGAAATACACGATGGCGTCGGCGGTCAGCGTGGAGCCGCTGAATGTAGACGAATAGTATGTGGGAATGACGAGCAGCGCGTACCCGGGATAGATCGGCGCGCTTGTCGCCGACGGGCCGCCGGGATACGGGTTGTAGGGGTTAAAAGGGTTGTATGAGCCGGTAGTGCCGACGTTTTTAACGACGCCGGTGAATGTGCCCTGCGGCTTTATGACCGAGTTGTCGGTTATCTGTATGTAGTAGAATGTGCACGGGAAATCCATGTTGACGGTTGTGCCGTAATCGGTTGTGTAAAGGGCGAGGCCGTCATAGTTTGCCTTGGTGTTGAAGTACCTGATTTCGGAATACGCCGCGACACCGCTCGTGCCGAACAGCAGATGGAAGCCCGGGTCTCCGACGACGGCCGTTCCGTAGGCGTCGAATCCGAGCGCGACCGAGCCGGCCGGCGACGACATGAGCTGTCCGTCGACGATGAAGGGCGCGAGACCCGACGTGCCGACGGCGGCCAGGACGTCATAATTCTGCGTCGAGCCGCTCCAGACATAGTTCGGCGAGCTCGAATAGATGCTGAGCTTGTTCTTGTCGATCGTCGTCAGATACGAATCCAGGCCGACATTGCCCGTCGAGAACGTCTTCATCTTGGCAATATCGGACTTTGAGTATTCAATCGCGAACGCGTGCTGAGGGACGCTCACGCCCCCGTAATACTCGTTGTAATACAGTGCGTCGGAGAGTTTTTCGCTTCTTTCGTACCATACTCCGCCGAGCAGGTTCGATATGTTGTTGTCTACAGCCGTCACGGTCTGCGCAAACGGCGCAGCAAATACGGTAAGCAGCGATAATATAAATGCGACGGCTTTTCTTAAATGCTTTGACATTTTTTATCTCCTTTGCTTCCTTGCTATGCAGCGCTCGCACAAGTAAAGCTCTGCATTATTTTAAAGACGGCGCATGACCCCGCATTTATACAGTGTCATGCGCCCTCGCGCTTTCTTTTTTACGCGGCGTTCTTTTCGAGATACGCCACAACGTCACCGACTGATATGAACTTCTGAATGTCCTCGTCCTTTATTTCAACGCCGAACTTTTCTTCGCAGAGCAGTATGAGGTCGGCGAGTTCGAGCGAATTTATTCCGAGGTCGTTCACGAGCTCGGCGGTCGGCGTAATATCATTCGCTTTGACGGAAAGTTCGTCTACGAGCAGCTGTTTTACTTTTTCAAACATGGTTAATCGGTATTCCCCCTGATAGATTATAAATTAATTCGCGTCAGCGGATAAGAAAGCGCTTTATTTTCTTGGACGCGTTCTTTTCGAACTCGGTATCGCGAAGCTCGACGCTGTTTATATGCTTGTACGGCGGCAGGTCGCGGTTGACGGCGTTGACGTCCTCCTTCAAGCGGGTGAGTATCTCGTCGCTTGACATGCCCTTGTTTTCCTCCCAGTCGGGATCCGGATAAGCGATCAGCGTGAGCACCGGCTCGCCCTTATGGTTGGGCCGGCCGATGACGACGAGTTCCTTTATATAGTTGAGCTTGAAATGGCTCTCGAGCTCTTCGGGATAAATATTCTTGCCGTTCGAGAGAATTATGACGTTCTTCTTTCGGCCCGTTATATATATATAATTATCCCGATCGATGTGTCCTATGTCTCCTGTGCGGAAAAATCCGTCCTCGGTAAAGACCGCCGCGGTCGCCTCCGGGTTGTTGTAATAACCCATCATGACGTTGTCGCCTTTGACGAGTATCTCGCCCTCTGTGTCGCCCTCGATCGGATCGATTTTGACCTGCACTCCCTCGCACGGCTGTCCGGCCGACTCGAAGTTGACGGCGCCAGCGCGGTTGACCGCGACGAGCGGAGAGCACTCGGTTATGCCGTAACCCTCGAACACATCGATGCCCATGCTGTAGAAGTCCTTGATTATCTTGGGGTCAAGCGGCGCGCCGCCGACGACGATGTTTCTCAGCCGTCCGCCGAATTCCTTCTTTATTTCTTTAAAGAAGGTTTCGCGCAGGTCGATGCCGACCTTTAAAAGCGCGTCCGAGACCGCCATCACCGTGCGCACCTTTTTCTCAAGCCCTCTCTTGCGAATGCCCTCCCAGATTTTCTTATAGAAGGTCTCGCAGAAAAGCGGGACGAGAACGAGCGTGTCCGGCTTCGCCTCGTTTATGTTGCGCATGAAATGACGGAGGTTGTCGTTGATATAAATATGCGAACCGAGGTTGATTATGCCGTGCTGCGCGCATGTCAGCTCGTATGTGTGGTGTACCGGCAGAACCGACAGATACACCTGTCGCGAATCGAACGACATCGACTGATCCGAGCAGTTTGTCGCCGCGGTGAAGTTGCGCTGGTTCAGCATAACGCCCTTCGACGTTCCGGTCGTGCCGGACGTGAACAGAATCGCCGCCAGCTTCTCCATATCGATCGGGCGCGTGAGGAAGTTGTTGTTCCCTTTAGCCCTCTCCTCGGCCCCCATTTTGACGAGCGCGCTCATGCTGATGACTTTTCCGGGTGCGAGCGACGAATCCTCGCCCTCGTCGTCTATGGCGATGAAGTGCTTGATCTTCGGCAGCTTATCCGTCATGGCGGTAAATTTTTTGTTGAACTTGCCGGTGTAGATGACGTTTGTGCAGTCCGCGATATTCATGAACCCGACGGCTTCCTCGAGCTGAAGATCGCGGTCGAGCGGGACGATGATGCCTCCCGAATTTATGACGGCTTCGAAGCCTACCATCCAGTACGGGTGCGTATCTCCGATTATCGCGAAGCGTTCGCCGACGATTCCGAGCGCCTCGAGCGCCGTTCCGACGTCGCAGACACGTTCGAAGTATTCGCGGTATGACATGTCGACCCATTTGTCGCCGACTTTATAAGTATATACCGGGTTCGATTCGAAACGGTCAGCGGCGCTTTGCAACAGCTCGCGCAGATTTTCTATCACGTGCGGTTTCGGAGCGCCTTTTAATCTGTTATATGTTTTCATCAGCAGGCACCGTATAAGATTACGGCGGAAACCTCCGTTATATTACGTTATCGCGCTACCTTATTATGATTATGCATTCTTTCATAAATTATAATTCTTTTTACAAGCCGTGTCAATAGATATCTTGTAAAGCGGTGTCTATTGATGTCTTATTATATTAACGCGCATATTTTTTATAATTAATACGCGCGTCGAAAGCAAACAGGGATCTGCGGAATAAATATTCAGTCTTTTATCTTAAAATATGTGTGATACGCGCAGTTGTGCGCGGCGAACATCGGGATAAAGAGCCGTCCGTCGCCGGACAGAGCGAACGCGCCGGCTTCGGTATTTATCTCCGACTCAAACCGCGTTCCGCGCGGCAGCGTCTGCCAATCCTGGCCGTCCGGACACTTGCTTACCATGACGAACGGGCCGTACATCACGCAGGCGACATCCGAACCATCGAGCCTGTCGGGCGTGAACTCGAAGCGCGCTTCGTAATCGAACGTAACGCTAACGGCAGTCGTTCCGTTTCCGCCGTGCGTTATGACGGCGTAGCCGTCATCAACGGGCGCCGGCGTGCCGTTATACGACGCGCGGTAGTTTTTCGCCCATCCCGGCACGCGCAGAAGAAGGCGGCACGGCTCACCGCTTACCGTTATCCTCGCGCCCGGCAGCGGGAAGCGCGACTCGACTCTTATATCGTTCGCGCCGTCGCTCATGTGCGCGCCGACATACAGGTTGAGCTTAATATCAGCGCCGTCGCGGTAGAAGATGTTTTCGCCGTATTTGACGTGGTTCTCCATTCCCGTGCCGTGGCAGCAGGTGAACGAACGGAAGTCGTCGCTGTACTGCTTCCTCGCGCCGGGGCCGATCGGCAGCATGTACGTCACGGCGTTGTGCGCGTTGCGGCGGACGCGCGGGTTCTGCGACGCGGCGATCTGGTTATACAGAGCGCGCTCGTAATAATCGATATACTCCGCGCGCTGCTCGCGCTCATACAGGCGCGCCGTCAGCTTCAGCATGTTGTAGGCGCAGCAGGTCTCGCAGTTGTGGTCGGCGTCGATGTTTGCGGCGAGCGAGCCCGGCTCGGTAAAGCGTTCACCGCGGCCGACGCCGCCTATCGCGTACATGTAATTTTCCGTGACGGTGCGCCAGAAAGCGCGCGCGGCGTCGAGATAGTGCCCCTCCCCCGTCGCGGCGTATTCGAGCGCCGCGCCGACGAGCTGCGGTATATGCTGATTGGCGTGCAGATGCGCGATGACCCGCGCCGCCCTGTCGGACGTTTCGTCCTTCGCCGACTCCGCAAGCGACGGGAAGATGTTCGCATTGTCGAACAGCTTTGCGCCGCGCGCGTACTCTCCGTCGCCGGTGATGATCGCAAGGCGCGCAAGCGACTCGTTCATGCCGCCGTATTCGCCCGCTATGTACATCGACCACATCTTCGCGCGCATCTCGTCCGGCAGCGGTGCGAGGCGGCGGCACACCCACGATGCTATGCCGCGCGCGGCGTCGAGCGCTTCGTCGATGCCCACACGCTCATATGCGTCGATGAAGCCGGCGAGTATCTTATGCAGCGTGTAATACGGCGCCCAAATCTTCGCGTACGGCGTAAATTTCTCGAGCAGCGCGAACTGGTCTGGCGAATAAGCGGACAAAAAGCCCTCGCCCCATGTCGACGGGTCTCGGCTCCACTTTGCCTGATCCGCGTCCTCGGGCGTGCACGCTGTCGTGAACGCGGCGGGGTCGCCGCGGGACATGAGCTGCAGCGCGCGAAGCTCATGCACCATGTAGCGCAGCTTCGCTTCGAGCGCCTTGTCGCGCTCCGTCTGCACCGCAATCGCGAGCGCGGACATGAAGTGGCCCGTCGAGTGGCCGCGGAGCAGTCCGTTAGGCGCATCCCAGCCTCCGGGCGCGTCTTTTTCGCGGACGGGAACCCCGAACGCGGCGCGGAAGTTATACAGCATCATGTCGGCGTCGAGCAGGCGCAGATACGCGAGATCACGGTCGCGGTTGGCGGCGAAAAGGCCGCCCTCGATGTGAACATACTCAGGGCTTACGAATCCGTTTTTCATACTGCTCCCCTTCATTATGTGTTATCTTTGATGTAACCGGCTATAAATGCTCCCGCGGCGCTCTTTCCCGCTTCGCTCAGGTGGACGAGATCGTCGCACACATATTCGTCTTCCCTGCCCTCCATAAACGCGTGGAGGTCGCATATGGCAACTCCCAGCGGCGTCAGAGCTTTGACGGCGGCGTCGTTGTACTCGCGGATGACTTCGTCGAAAACGTCCGGGTGGCCCGCGCGGACGGCCGACGTCGTGACAAACGTCACCTTCGCGCCCGTCGTCAGCAGCTTTTTCGCGATGAGGCAGAGATCGCGCGTATACTCGTCGCGGGAGGTGAACGGAGCGCGCTCCTCATAATTCGCCGTATAGGCGATATCCCATATTCCGGCGTTGAACAGAATCGCGTCGGGCTCAGGCAGCAGATTAAGCCAGAAGCGCAGCGAATTCAGCATATACCTCGCGAAGCGGCAGTTTTCGTTCGGCCACGCGACTTCATACCCGTCGCCGAGCACGTCCTTCACCGTATCGCAGTAGTTCATCCTGATGCTGTCG
This sequence comes from Clostridiales bacterium UBA1380, assembly GCA_002305445.1. Taxonomy (GTDB): domain Bacteria; phylum Bacillota; class Clostridia; order Oscillospirales; family CAG-272; genus UBA1380. Next base: position 8,504 of record DBRA01000064.1, read on the forward strand.
CCGAGCAGAAGCACTTTTTTCATACAGAGCCTCTCTTTTCATATTCGTCAGTTATGATTATAACGTAAAAACATTGTTTTGTAAACAGACGAAGCGCCTTTATGTGTCTGTAAATACGAAAAGCGGCGTACAGCCGCTTTTCATTTATTTATCTTTTTTGCCGATCGACGATGTCGCTTTGTTCAGGATATATATCGTAATGATTATCACGAGCGTGACGACGAAGATGCCGAGCATGCCCTTGAGCATATAGGGCAGCGTCGCAAGGAAATTCTCGACGTTCATATCTGCAGCTTCCTTTCGTTTACGGTATGAGAGCCAGTATCATTCCGCCCGCGATGACGGAGGCGATCTGCCCGGAGACGTTTACGCCGACCGCGTGCATCAGCAGGAAGTTCTGATTGTCTTCGGCAAGACCCATTTTATGAACGACTCTGGCAGACATCGGGAACGCGGAGATGCCGGCCGCGCCGATCATGGGGTTGATCTTCCGCTTCGTGAACAGATTGAGCAGCTTCGCGAACAAGACGCCGCCGACCGTGTCGAATATAAAGGCGATGAGGCCGAGGCCGAGTATCATAAGCGTGCGGACGTCGAGGAACGCGTCCGCCGTCATTTTCGCCGCGACGGTTATGCCGAGCAGCAGCGTGATGAGGTTTGCGAGCGTCTTCTGAGCCGTTTCGGAAAGCGAGTCGAGGACGCCGCATTCGCGGATAAGGTTGCCGAACATGAGGAAGCCGATAAGCGCTACGCTGCGCGGAGACATGATGCCGGTGATCACTGTGACAACGATCGGGAACAGTATCTTCGTCGTCTTCGAAACCGTCACGTTATCATAATCCATGCGGATAAGGCGTTCTTTTTTCGTCGTTATCAGCCGGATTACGGGCGGCTGGATGATCGGCACGAGCGCCATGTACGAATACGCCGCGACGATTATCGGTCCGATATATTTCGAGTTGAAGTAGTTCGCCACGAAAATCGAGGTCGGGCCGTCGGCTGCGCCGATTATCGCGATAGACGCCGCGTCGCGCAGATCGAAGCCGAGCAGCGCCGCCATGCTGAGGGTGAAGAATATGCCGAACTGCGCGGCAGCGCCGAACAGCATGAGCTTCGGGTTAGATAAAAGCGGCGTGAAGTCGATCATCGCGCCGATGCCGACAAATAAAAGCAGCGGGAACAGCTCATTTGCTATGCCCGATTCGAATAAAATGTCGATGACGCCGATTTCCTTAACGCCTTCGTATATCTGCGTAACCGCGCCGGACATCGGGAGGTTGACGAGGATCGCGCCGAATCCCATCGGAAGAAGCAGCGCCGGCTCCATATCCTTCTTGATCGCAAGATAGATGAGCACGCCGCCGATAATCCACATGACAATCTGCTGCCATTGAATATTTAGAATATTACCAAATAACTCGCCCATAGTTTTCCTGTTCTTGTTTATTCATGCACAGTCGATTATATCATACAATGCTGCTCTGTGCAAGCGCACTGTTTTACTGCTGATTTAATACCCGCACTCATTATAATTGTTCATATTTTACAATGTTTAAATGTATTTTATGTCATTTTATATATTTTTTGCCATACATCGTCTGCATGCGTTTATCTTTTGCTATATATTGCATCATATATTTTTTATTGTTATGTCATCATATTTAACATTTATGCTGACTCGAATTATATTATCCGCATACATATTCTATGATTTTTTCGTTTTATTTAACCGCCATAACAAAAAACAGCCGAAGCGATGCAAAGACGCATCGCCGGCTGCTTTTTCTATTTCAGAAAATTCGCTTTGCGGTCGATGTAATTATAACGGCGGCCCGCCGTGCTAAGCGCCTCGACGATTATGGACACGAGATTGACGTCGGTGCGCATCGCGGCGGCGATCTGATCCGCCGTCATTCCCTCGTCGATGTATTCGACGACTTCGTCCTCATCGAGTAAAAAGTGCGCGGCAAAAATGTTCGCCTCGTACTCGCGCCGCGCCGTCAGGCCGAAGAGCACCTTGTCGGTTATGATCGCGTCGGCGGCCGCATCCCTGTGCAGTGCATCGTGCCCGAGCTCGTGCGCGCAAACAATGCGCCTGACCGATTTCGGCATCGAAGCGTTGATGATGATAAACCGGCTCCGCTTGATCACGCTGTACATTCCCTTTAGCGAGCCGAGGTCATAGTTGAGGATATGTATTCCCAGCGCGTCCGCGGCTTTATACGGATCGCGCCCGCCGGATTTTTTTGCAAGCTTTTTGGCGGCTTCCGCTATTCTGTCGCTCACTTTTTCTTTCCGGCGTACTTCTTTGCCTCTTCCTTCGCGATAAAATATGCGTCTGTCAGTGCTTTCATCGCCAAGTCCCTGTCCTCCTCGGCAAGCTCGCCGCCCGCGAAAAGGCCCGTCATCTGCGCCACAAGCGCTTTCATCTCACGCCTTGCCGAGGCGCTGTCGCAGATTGCCCCGTCGCCGCTCGATCCGGAAAACAGCTCTCGCCCCTCGCCGAGCAGATATTCGGTCGTCGTGCCGAGCGCCGCCGCAAGCTTCGCCGCGGTTTCGATGTTTCCGGGATAACGCTTCCCCGATTCGTAATTCTGAACCGACCGCATCGTTATGTCTGCAGCGGCAGCGAGTTCGGCCTGTGTCATGCCGAGTTCGCAGCGTTTATCGCGCAGTCGTTTGGCAAATGTCATGATTCCACTCCATATGCGAAATAACGTTCATGAATAAAGTATACACGATTGTTCGTTCGTTTTCAAGGGTGAATTGCGTTCGTGTTTATATTTTATTTTTATGGTAATAATCCTCGTTATATATTTGACTTATGAATATATCGGTGTACAATATAACCATGATGGTGAAAAAAGATTTGCGCAATAAGTTAAGAATATCGCTGAAGCTGTTTATTTATTCCCTTTTGATCAGTTCTTCAACATTCGGCGGCGGTTTCGTCATTATATCAATGATGAAAAAGCAGTATGTCGATAAGCTCAAGCTGCTTGAAGGCGACGAAATGTATAAGCTGCTCGCGTTCGCCCAGGCGTCGCCCGGCGCGCTTGCGGTCAACTCGGCTGTTATCGTCGGCTACGACATTGCCGGTGCCATGGGCGCCGCCGCGTCGTTTATCGGCATCGTCGTCCCGCCGGTCGTCACGCTCTCGATCGTTACCGTTTTATATAATATTTTTATCGACAATAAAATCATATCGTGCCTGCTGGCCGGAATGAAGCTCGGCGTATGCGCGGTGATCATTGACGCTCTCGCGGGAATGGTAAGCGATCTTTTGAAGGAAAAGCAGGTTATCTATATTATCATCGCGGCCGGCAGCTTCGCGGCAGTCGCCTTCTTCAAGGTAAACGTCGTCTTTATACTCGCTGTCGGAGTCATTGCCGGTATCATTAGCACGTACCGGAATAAAGAGTGCTGATATGTATTTACAGCTTATTTTGTCGTTTTTAAAGATAGGCGCGCTGAGCTTCGGCGGAGGGCTGTCGGTTATAACTCTGATAATCGAGGAGGTCGTCTACAAGCGCGGTTGGCTTACGATGGATGAATTTGCAAACATCGTGACTATATCGGAGAGCACGCCGGGGCCGATCGCAATCAACTGCGCGACGTTTGTCGGCATAAAGCTTGCCGGATTCGGCGGAGGGATCGTCGCGACGCTCGCGTGCCTGTTTATCCCGTTTATAATTGCAACGACCCTTTTTATCGTTTATAAAAAGTTCGGTACGATGAAGCTCATAACGGGCGCGATAGACGGCGTGGTGCCGGTGATCACCGGGCTTGTCGCATCCGCCGCGTTCACGCTGACAACCGCCGCGCTCGGCTGGAGCGGCGGGATTTCGGGCGCGCCGGACATGCTTGCTGCCGCTCTCATCGCCGCGGGTGTTTTCTGCCTTTATAAATACAAGCCTAACCCGATCTTCGTTATATTCGCGTCAGGCATAGTCGGCGGAGCGGCTTACTGCTTCCTTGGTGTATAGACCATTTTTTACAACGAGTTAACAATTATTTTTCGCATATTATTGCACGCGGTAAAATTACATGTTATAATATATTTCGCGTGTTTATCCCGCGAAAATGAACGGTCCTCTGCCATGCTCGGTACGAACGTTCAAATGATTTTAGGAGGTACCGAAATGGATACGATCGGCACTTTTACAAACGAGCAGCTTAAGAAAGACGTCCCCGCCTTCCGCATCGGCGACACCGTCCGCGTTCACAACAGAATCAAAGAAGGTAACCGCCAGAGAGTACAGCTTTTTGAAGGCACCGTCATCGCCAAAAGAGGCGGCGGAATTTCCGAAACGTTTACGGTCAGACGCGTAGCCTACGGCTGCGGCGTTGAAAAGACCTTCCCGCTTCATTCGCCCAACGTCGAAAACATAGAGGTCATCCGCGCCGGTAAAGTCCGCCGCGCCAAACTCTACTATCTGCGCGACAAAATCGGCAAGGGCACGAAGGTTAAAGAGAAGATCGACACGAAATAATTTTTCGCTCTTTTTGCGCTATTGCGCGATGATCAAAAAGCGGACGCCGCAGGCGTCCGCTTTTTCGTTTGCGCGGCTTTATCTGCCGCGCTTTTTATTTATCAGAATCGGTATCAAGATCGCGACGGCAGCGGCTGCGGCCGCGCATACGGCGATTACGGCGGCGTACGGTTTTGTGTCATCCGCGGACGCATCGTCAACCGATGTTGTTTCGTCATCGTTTTTATCGTCAGTCGGCGCGGGTTCGTTCGCGCTTGCATTATCCGGCTGTGCGGATACGTCCGCGCTCTGCGAAGCTGCATCGGCTTTTTCTCCAGCTGTCGCCGGCGCATCTGATCCGATCACCGCCGCGGCGGGCGCGTCGACGGCTTCGGCCGCATCCGTTTCGTCTGCGGCGGCGACGCCGGCGTCGTCTGCGATCTTTTTAATAAGCTCGAATATGTGTCTGTGGCCTTCGGCACTCGGATGAATGTCAAAGCTTGAGATGTTTGTGAGCTCGACGCCGCGGTCGGCGAAGTCGGCTCCCACATCGGCGACTGCTATGTCGTGCGCTGCGCTGACCTCCGACGTCACCGCGTTCATGCCGCCGAGCACGCGGCCTATAAACGCGGAGGCCGGCTTCAGCGCATCGAAGCCGTCGGTCGGATCGAAAAGCGTCTGCGCAACAATCAGCGCGTCGGGGTTGAGCTCGCGCAGGCGTTTCGCGATCGCTTCGTAATTGCTTTTGTAGTTCGCAATCTTTTCGTCGAACTCGGCGAGCAGCGTTTCGTCGCTGAGCCTTTCGGCGACGGAAGCGTAGACGGCCTCTATGTCGACGACGCCGGACTTGTTCGTCAGCACCGCGACCGCCCCCTGAAGGCCGGCCGATTCGGGTATGCCCGTGGTGTCGATCACCGCGAGTAGCATCGGCATGAGGACGTCGTTGCCGCCGATGGAGAAGGCTATAACGCTTGCGGCGGAGATTTTATCCGTCATCGTCTCGATTACTTCGAGCATATCCCGCGACGTATCGCCGTTGTCCGCCGCGTCGACGTATGTGCCGTCTTCGTTCGAGTATCCGAGGTACGCGGCGAGGAGGTTTCCGTATGAATCGCACTCGTATAGGCCGCCTTGAAGCCCGTAGCCGGTTGATATCGAGTCGCCGAGCACCACAAGGCCGCCTTTACCGGCCGCGTATACGCCTGTCGACAAAGTCAGCGCCAGAGCGAGAGCGATTACGGCAGCAAGTTTTTTCATCACATTACACCTGCAATTGAACTTTTTTATTAATTAAATATATTTCAACATCCCGCAGCCGCGTCATACCGCGTATGCGTTTTATCCGCNNGCGGCATATACTGTTAACGATACGGAAGCGGCGATGCGCCGCAATTAAACATTGACAGGATGGAATACAGAATTGCGCTGCCTTGCAACTATGAAATCATCAACCTATGCGGAGAAAGCCATGCGCGCTCTCGCGCATTCCGGCATTAACAGCTGCATAGTTAAAATAGATCCGAATCTAACAAAGAGAGGATGCTCCTTCGCGATATCGTACGACTGCGCTTATACGGAGCGCGTCAAGAAGATTTTCAACAATAAAGCTATCGACTACGGCGATATCATAGGGCGGAATGATGGATAGAAGAATCATATATCTCGACAACGCCGCCACATCATGGCCGAAGCCGCCCGGGGTCGCAGCCGCGATAACGGAATGCATGGCGAACGCGGGCGGCAATCCGGGCCGCGGCTCTCATACGCTTGCGAAGAGAGCCGCGGAGCGCATTTACGACTGCCGCGAAGCGCTTGCGGAGCTTTTGCACTGCGAGCCGGAGCAGGTCGCGTTCACATACAACACCACGTATGCGCTTAACATGGCGATAAAAGGCGCGCTCGCGTCGTTCCCCGGCGATATAGCGATAAGCGATATCGAGCACAACAGCGTCCGCCGCCCGGCACTCGCGGCCGCGCGCGAACACAGGATGCGGCTGCGCGTTTTTCGCGCGTCGGAAGACGAGGGCGAGCTTGAAGCGGAGCTGCGCCGCGTTTTAGACCGCGGAGTTACCGTGCTCGCGTGCACACACGCGTCAAACGTGTGCTCGCTCGCCATGCCGGCGGAACTGATCGGGCGACTATGCGCGGAACGCGGCGTTTTCTTCATACTAGACGCTGCGCAGAGCGCGGGCTCGCTCGAGATCGATATTGAAAAGATGAATATAAGCGCGCTCGCCGCGCCCGGCCACAAGGGGCTTTACGGTCCGCAGGGCTGCGGCGTTTTGGCTGTGCGGCAGGAAACGCCGCTGCGGACGCTGCTCGAGGGCGGCGGCGGCATAAACTCGCGGGACGACTACATGCCGGATTTTATGCCGGAGCGCTTCGAAGCCGGCACGCTTGCAGTGCCGGCGATAGCCGGTCTCGCAGAAGGTGTGCGGTGGGTGCGCCGCGTCACGCCGTCGCGCATACACGCGCACGAAACAGCGCTTTGCGAACGGTTTTACAAAAGAATATCGCGCGATGATCGCGTAAAGACGTATAAGCTCGGCTCAGGCGGGACGCTGATGATAAATATCGACGGTTACGACAGCGAAAGCGCGGCTGCGGCGCTCGACGAGCGCTACGGCATATGCGTCCGCGCGGGGCTGCACTGCTCGCCGATGGGCCATTCGCGTCTCGGGACGCCGGAGTCGGGCGCGGTGCGGTTCTCGTTCGGCGCGATGAACACCGAAAGAGACGCCGACGCGGCCGCAGCCGCCGTGCTTGCGCTCGCCTCCGAAAAACCGGCAAAGCGTAAATGAATACGGGATAATCGCGGCGGCGTCACATGCTCCGCCGTTTACCTCTCGACTCGCGCTCTCGCGACGACATGAGCCGGCAGCCGCGCGTCACACACCCGCCGCGGTTTTCTTAGCGCGCTTTCGTTTATCCGCATGTTTGAGGATAATATATACGATAAAAATACCGGCGGCTGCGCCGAGCGCGTCGATTATGACGTCGTAAAACATGCACGAACGACCGGGGACGAAGTACTGGTGAAGTTCGTCGGACGACGCGTACAGGACACAGAAGAGATACGACGCAAACGGCGCTGTTTTTTTCGCGCGCGTATTTGACGCGGCGATATACGACAGCGCGCCGAGGATGAAATAGATGCCTGCGTGCGCAATTTTGCGCAGCACCATGTTGAATATGTACACAACGCGTTCGCGGAAGAGCGCGGCGTCAAATCCTTCGCCGTGGATGAACGATCCGATCAGCGATTCGGATATGCTGCCCGACAAGCCGGAGGATTCGGCTCCGTTCTGCGCCGATAAAACGAATATAACGCCTGCCCAGAGCAGCGTCAGCGCCGCGAAAACGACGAACATACGGTTAATTCTTACTTTATCCGACAAAGAATGAAAGGTCTCCGTTTATAAATATGATATAATTATATCATGCGCATGTGATTATGTAAACAGCCGCACAGCGAGTTGTCTGTACGGCTGCTTTTTTATTATCCGTTGTCGTTTTTCTTTAGCCTGAATAACAGGTGAGCGAGCGCTTTGCCGTTGAACGGGACCAGCGGGTAGAGGTAGGAGCGTTTGCCGTTGACGGTCTTATTCGTCGCGACGAGCACAAATCCGCCGATTACGCTGAAAACAAAACCGTATATGCCGAAGAGCGCCGTCAGCAGAAGCGTCAGCATGCGCATAAATTTAAAGGCGTAGCCGAGCTCGTAACTCGACTGCGTAAAGTTTGCTATCGCGACGAACGCGGTATAAAGGATGACGTCCGGACACAGCCACCCTGTTTTTACGGCGAAATCGCCGAGCAGAAGCCCTCCGACGACCGACAGCGAATTCGACAGAATGTTCGGCGTGTTGAGCGACGCGAGCTTGAGGCCGTCAAGCGCGAATTCGCATAAGAAAAGCTGCAGTATTATCGGCAGGTTGCCCGGATCCTCCGGCACCAGAAACAAAAGCGCATCCGGCAGATAATTCTGATACATCAGCGACATATACCACAAAGGTGACGCAATGACCGTAATCCAGAATATGACATGCCGCACTATGCGCAGATATGTGCCGGTCAGCGGCGGGAAATAATAGTCGTTTGTCTCCTGCAGAAAGTCGAGCGCACATGTCGGCAGGATCATCGCCTCTGGCGACGTGTCGCATAAAATTATGACCGATCCCTCGAAGATCATCGCCGCGGCCGCATCCGGTCGCTCGGTCATGCGCACCTTAGGGAATGGGTTGTACCACCGCTGCCGTATGATCGATTCGATCAGGCTGCGGTGACCCATCGGCAGCGCCTTCACATCGAGCGACGTTATCTTTTTATACAGCATATCGACATACGACGCGTCCGCGACGCCGTCGATGTAACAGATCGCTATGTCGGTGCGCGACTCCGAGCCGACCGACGCGAATTTGATGGTCAGGCGGGGATCGCGTATGCGCCGCCGGAGCATCGCGGCGTTGAATATCATGGTCTCGACGAAACCGTCGCGGCTGCCGCGTATGACGCGGTCGTTATCCGGCTCGTCCACGGAGCGGGCCGGATACGTCCGCATGTCGATAACGAGCGCGTCGGGGCCGAAGCCGTCGCACAAGAACACCTCGCAGCCGGAGAGGACGCTTGTGACGAGCGCGTCGAGATCGTTTTCGACATCGACCTCGGCTGCGGGGATGTGCTCCACCGCGAAGCGCTCCGCGCTGCCCGGGCTGCCGTCACCGGTGCTTTCGACAGACGCGAGATACTGGAGCATCTTCTGAAGCGACTCGGCTTTTACGAAGCCGTCGATATAGTACATTACGGCGTCGGAGCCGCCTATGATGAGCTCGCGCCGCAGCAGATCGAAGCTCTCGCCGCAGCGCAGCAGCGTGTCCATCGTCTTTTTATCCGTCGCGAAATCGCCGGTCAGAACGCCAGACGACATAAAAAACACCTCGTCAACAGATTTTTCCTTTATTATCTGCGATGAGGTGTCGTTTTATTCGCCGCCGCTGCGGATGCATGCGGGCCGCATATTTACTCAATCTTTGATATTCGCCGGATTACGTAAGCTGTTTTAATTACGCGGGGGTTTAAAAAATTCGTAGAAATAGCACGGTATCATACCGTTATAGAGCTTGCGTATCTTGTCGGCGCGCCTGCCATACAGCTGCGCGAACTTTTCGCTCGATGTTATGACGTATATCTGCCAGCGGTCGAGCGTTGCGAAATGCGCGCCCATCGCGCGGTAAAGCACCTCCGACTCCTCGACTGTCGACATGCGCTCGCCGTACGGCGGGTTGCAGACGATGGTGCCGCGCCGCCCGCCGGCTTCGATTTTCAGCGCGTCGGCTTCGAAGCACTTGATGTGCGCGGCCATGCCGGCGCGGCGCACGTTGTCGCGCGTCTGCGCGACGGCGGCCGGGTCGATGTCCGAGGCGAACGCTTCGAAGCCGCAGTCCTCGTCTATCGCGGCGACGGCTTCGTCACGCGCGTCGTCCCACAGCTCTGACGGAAAAATGCCGAAGCGTTCGGCCGCGAACGAACGGTTTAAGCCCGGCGCGGTGTGCGTCATGAGCAGCGCGGCTTCGATGGGTATCGTGCCGGAGCCGCACATCGGGTCCCAGAACAGAACATCGCTGCGCGGCCTCGCAAAGGTCGCGAGCGCTGCGGCGAGAGTTTCGCGTATGGGCGCTTCGCCCGTTTCGCGGCGGTAGCCGCGCTTATAAAGAGGGTCGCCGGACAGGTCGAGCAGAATCGACGCGGTGTCCTTGTATATGAAGAAGACGAGCTGATACTTTTCGCCGGTCTCCGGCAGCGTCGTTAAGCTGTAGGCGGCTCCGAGCCTTTTCGCCGCGGCTTTTTTCACGATGCTCTGGCAGTCCGGCACCGACTGCAGCCCGCTCTTCAAGCAGTGACCCTTGACCGGGAACGCGCCGTCGCGCGGTATCACATCCTCGAGCGGCAGCGCCGCGACGCCTTCGAACAGTTCATCGAAGGAGCGCGCGGGAAACTCGCCGAGCACAAGATACAGCCGCTCGGCATACCGCATGTTTATATTGGCGCGCGCGGCCGCATCCGCGCCGCCCTCAAAGTAGACGCGGCCGTCGATTCCGCCCGTCCGCTTGCAGCCGAGGGCGTCAATGTCCGCGCCGACAAGTCCTTCGAGGCCGAACAGGCATGTGGCCGCGTATTTGTAATTTGCTCCCAAAGCAAGTTCCCCGTTATTTTCCGGTGCGCGGCAGCGTGAAAGCGAATTTGCAGTTTCTGCCGTAATCGCTCTCAACCCAGATATCCTCACCGTGCGCCTTGATTATTGTTTTACAGATATACAGCCCGAGCCCGACGCCCGTCTTGTCGAGGCCGCGGCTCTTGTCGCTCTTGTAGAAGCGCTCGAATACGTATTTTATGTCGTCGGGCGGTATGCCGACGCCTTCGTTGTAGACGCTGACCCTGACCTTGTGATCTGTATACTCGACGGCTACCTTGAACTTCCCGTTCTTTTTTGAAAACTTTATGCCGTTGTCGCAGATGTTGTAAATGACCTGGTGTATCGCGTCGCGGTCGGCGACGACGAACATGTTGTCTTCGGTGCATTCGAAATCGACGTCGAGCTTGTGATCCTCGATCTTCTGCTCGAAGCTGATAAGCACCTGCCGCGCAAGCTCGCAGACGTCGAACGTCGTCATCGTGAACTTGCGCTCGCCCGCCTGCATCCTCGAAATATCGAGCAGACTCGATACGAGCCTTGAGAGCCGCTTGACTTCGTTGGCGATCACGCCAAGGTAGTAGTCCTGCTTCTCGGGGGGGATCGCGCCGACGAGGATGTTGTCGATGAAGCCGGCGATCGTCGTCATCGGCGTGCGCAGGTCGTGGCTGACGTTCGCGAGGAAGGTAGTGCGCATCTGCTCCATCGTGGCGAGCGAGTCGGCCATATTGTTGAACGCGGTCGCCAGCTCCGCAATCTCGTCGTGTCCGCGCACGGGCACGCGGACGTCGAACTGTCCGTCCGCGAACTGTTTCGCCGCGCGGCTCATCTCCTTAAGCGGGCTGATTATCTTCTCTGTAAGGAAGTACACGACGACGATCGCGGTGAGCATGATCCACATGCTCGACAGGATGACCGTCTTCAGCATCGTGTTGAGCAGCTCGTCCATGCCGGGGTTTTCGACCGTCGCAAGCACGCCGCCGAGAATGCCGAAATTATCTGTTTTAATCGGCACGCCGTAGACAAGATGCGGCGTTTCGAAGTAGCCGTCGAGATTGTCGTGCCTGTAAAATTCGTATCCGCCCTTCAGGCGGTTGTTTACCGAAAAAGGCAGCGGTTTAACCTCGGGGAGAGCCGATTGCGCATCATCCGTATCCGCTTCGTCGTCCGCTGCGTTTTCGCTTTGTCCGGCTTTCGTGGTACGCTTTTTTTCCAAGATAGATATCGAGTCCTTGCCGTCGAGGTCTGTTATTATTATCCGCAGATCCTCGATATTCAGCGAAAGCAGCTCGATCATAGGCTTGATGTCGTTGATGTTGTTTTCCACAAAGTCGTTGACGTCTATTTTCGAAGTGTCAGTTCCATAAGGGAGCGCAGCCACATATTCGACGTAGGACTGCTGCATGAACACCGCCATCGAATGAGCGGCTTTCTGCAGCGCTTTTTCGGTCGAGTTGACGGCGTAGCTGTTGATAAGCGACGTTACGATCGCGGTGAATGCGACGAAGCTCGCCGATATTATGACCATAAACGTCGTTATATATTTTGTAAACAGGCTCTTGAACAACTATATCCGCCTCCTCTCCCAACGATGATACAAGGCAAAAAAATCGAACAGCAAGTGTCCGATTCTTTGTGCTCTATTTACTTAAGCAGTTCGAACTTGTAACCGACGCCCCAGACCGTCTTAAGGGTCCACTTGTCGGACACGCCCTCCAGCTTTTCACGGAGTCTCTTGACGTGCACGTCGACCGTGCGGCTGTCTCCGAGGTAGTCAAATCCCCATACCTTGTCAAGAAGCTGGTCGCGCGTGAAGACGCGGTTGAAGTTGGATGCGAGGAAGTGAAGCAGTTCCAGCTCCTTCGGCGGGATGTCGACGGCCTTGCCGTTGAGCTTGAGCTCGTACTTCTGCAGGCTGATTTCGATGTTGTCGAACTTTATGACGTCCTCGTCCGTGCTGTTATCATGGCTGGAGTAGCGGCGGAGCACGGCCTTGATGCGGGCGGACAGCTCCTTCATGTCGAAAGGCTTGACGACGAAATCATCGGCGCCGAGCTCGAGACCGAGCACCTTGTCAATGACGTCGCCTTTCGCCGTTATCATTATAACCGGTTTCGAAGATTTCTCGCGGATTTCGCGGCAGACCTGCCAGCCGTCCTTCTTGGGAAGCATTACGTCGAGCAGAACAAGGTCCGGCTCGTACATTTTAAAATAGTTGACGCCCTCGGCGCCGTCGTTTGCGGTCTTTACCTCATAGCCTTCGTTTTCAAAATAAAGCCGAAGAAGGTCGCAAATATTGATGTCGTCGTCTACGACGAGTATTTTCGTCGCCATATTTGATCTCTCCGTTTCTTTTATACTCTTTTAAAAAATTATCAATATTAAGTATATTATATCACTTATTTCGGCTTTTGTAAACACTCTCGCAAAATAATTATGAACAAAAGGACTATTTATACGAGAAAAGCGCGCGGCACCCGAATAAATATGTGTTTAAGCGAGCCGATATATCGCCGTTTATTCATATTATAACTCGGCGCGGTGACGATTTCGTGAAGCCACGATGAATCTGTTCGGAACATTTATAATTTGCAAAATATTCCATCGGGCACGGCATTAATCCTATCGTTTTTCCGCGGCCGCGTCAAGAGGAAATATTTGCATACGCGTCCGGATACGGCCATGCGCTCGCCGAATTTTATTGCGAAACGGGCGTCTATATGTTATAATAAAATAATCGCATCGGACAATATTGGAAAAAGCTGTCTTATACAGCGGGTGCTCTGCCAAACCGCGCGCGGCTGCTTCCGACGCAGCCGGTGCGTACCGTTACGGCAGGCGCAAGCCTTAAACAAGGAGATGAATTAATATTGAAATTAGGTATAATCGGGCTTCCGAACGTCGGCAAGAGCACGCTCTTCAACGCTCTGACGAACGCGGGAGCCGCCGCCGCCAACTACCCGTTCTGCACGATCGAACCTAACGTCGGCGTCGTCCCCGTTCCGGACAAGCGCCTCGACGTGCTCGCCGAGATGTATTCGCCGGAGCTTTATACGCCGGCGACTGTCGAGTTCGTCGACATAGCGGGCCTTGTCCGCGGCGCGTCGAAGGGCGAGGGCCTCGGCAACAAGTTCCTTGCGCACATCAGGGAGGTCGACGCGCTCGCGCACGTGCTGCGCTGCTTCGAGGATGACGACGTCGTGCACGTCGAGGGCAGCGTGGACCCCATGCGCGACCTCGAGACCATCAACATGGAGCTGATTTACGCGGACCTCGAAACGCTCGAGCGAAAAGCCGACCGCGTGCGCAAGGCGGCCAAGGGCGACAAGTCGCTTGAAGGCCAGCTCGCCGTCATCGACCGCATTAACGCGGCGCTGAACGAAGGCAGGACGGCGCGTTCGCTCGGGCTCTCCGACGACGAACTCGAAGTCGTCGCCGACGCAGGTCTTCTGACGCTGAAGCCGATAATCTACGTCGCCAACATCGCCGAGGGCGATATCGGCACAGATATGACGCACAACGAGCTTTATATGAAGATAAAGGCCGAAGCCGACCGCGAGGGCGCGGAGGTGATACCGGTCTGCGCCGGAATCGAAGCCGAGATCGCTGAGCTCGAGGGCGAAGAAAAGCGCATGTTCTTAGCCGACCTCGGCATCGACGAGTCGGGACTCGACAAGCTTATCAAGGCGAGTTATTCCCTGCTCGGCCTGATGAGCTTCCTCACCGCGGGACCGAAGGAGGTCCGCGCGTGGACTATCAAGAAGGGCACAAAAGCGCCGCAGGCCGCCGGCAAGATACACAGCGACTTCGAGCGCGGCTTCATCCGCGCCGAGGTCGTGTCGTTCGACGATCTTGTCGCCTGCGGGTCTATGAACGCGGCGAAGGAGAAGGGGCTCGTCAGAAGCGAGGGCAAGGATTATGTGATGCGCGACGGCGACGTCACGCTGTTCAGGTTCAACGTCTGACGCGGAGAGAGGTGTGCTCTGATGAACATCGATTTCAGGTTTCCGACCGTTATATTTTCCGGCGTCGGGTGCGTTAAGAAAAACGCCGGCGCGCTCGTGCTCGGCAAACGCGCCGTCATCGTGACCGGACGCACGTCCGCGAAGGCGAGCGGCGCACTCGCCGACGTGACCGCCGTTCTCGACGGCACCGGCGTAGAATACGCCGTATTCGACCGCGCGACCGAGAATCCGCCCGTGGCGATGTGCCGCGAGGGCGGCGCGTTCTGCCGCGATTTCGGAGCGGATTTCGTAATCGGCATAGGCGGCGGCTCGCCGCTCGACGCATCTAAGGCGATAGCAGCGTTCGCGGTTCTGCCGGGCGCGTCGGAGGACGACATCTTCTCCGCCGAAGCCGCCGCGGCAACTCCGCTGCCGGTCGCCGCGATACCGACGACCGCCGGAACCGGCTCCGAGGCGAACCAGTACGCAGTTCTGACGCTGACGGGAGGGCTGCTCAAGAAGACGTTCAAGACGACGCATTCGTATCCGAAAGTCGCGTTCGTCGACCCCGTCTACACCTATTCGCTCGGGCGGAAGAGCACGATAAGCTGCGCGCTCGACGCGTTCTCCCACGCGCTCGAGTCATACATGTCGCCGAAGGCGAACGCGTTCACGGAGCTGTTCTCGCTCACCGGCGGCAAGTATATCTGGCACTCGCTTTTCGGTTACTCCGACGCGGATTTCACTCCGGAGCGCCGCGAACTGCTCATATACGGCTCGACCGCGGCGGGGATTGCAATATCGCACTGCGGGACCGGCTTCACGCATCCGATGGGCTACGCGCTGACGATGTCGGAGGGCGTGCCGCACGGCTTCGCGTGCGCGGCGTTCACGGGCGAATATGTCCGGTACAACATGAAGTCGCGCGAGGGAGCGGACAAGCTGGCGCGCTTCGCCGCATACATCGGTGCCGAGCCGGAGGAGATCGCGGAGAAGATACCGGCCGCGGCGGACTTGGATCTGCGCTTCGACGGCGACAAAAAGCGCGAGTACGCGATGCGCAACGCGAAGGCGGGCAACTTCGCGAACAGTCCGTATGTGCTGAGCGAAGCCGAAATGCTCGAAATTTACGAAAAACTGTTCTAAGATCTGCCTGTGCGTCCGCTATTATGCAATAGTCCGTTGACAATGCGGCGCCGAGGTTCTATAATAAAGCGGGAACTTACATTACGTCGAGAGGAATAAATTTATGCTGAATGTGGCTATGCTTTCAAAATGGCACGTCCATGCGGGCGGCTACGCAAACGAAGTCAACGGAAGCGGCAAGGCGAAGGTAGTCGCCGTCTGGGACGACGACGCAGCGCGCGGCAGCGCATGGGCGAGCGAACTGGGCTGCGATTTTGTGCCCGATCTCGCTGCTCTGCTCGCTCGCTCCGATATCGACGCCGTCGTATGCGATGCTCCGACGACGGAACACAAGGACATCATCATCGCCGCCGCAAAGGCCGGCAAGCACATCTTCACCGAGAAGGCGCTCTGCCCGACCGTGGCGGAATGCCTTGAGGTCAAGGAAGCTGTCGAAGCTGCCGGCGTGACCTTTGTCATTTCGATGCCGCAGCGCGGCCGCCCCGTCATCCAGTTCGCGAAAAAGATGATCGACGAGGGCGCTTTCGGCTATGTGAACTACATACGCTACCGCGACGCGCACAGCGGCGTTTCCGGCAACTGGCTGCCCGAATACTGGTTCGATAAATCCAAAGCGGCGGGCGGCGCGATGATGGACCTCGGCTGCCACCCGATGTACCTGATGGCGTACCTCGGCGGCAAGGCAAAGAGGATCACGGCTCTCTACAACGCCCCTCTCGGCACGCCCGTCGACGAGAACGCGGTCTGCACGATAGAGTTCGAGTCCGGCGCGCTCGGCGTAGCGGAGACGAGCTTCCTCGCGTACAGCTCTCCTCAGACGCTCGAAATCTACGGCACCGAGGGCACGCTGATCGCCCACGGCGACGACGTCAAGTTCTGCTCGAAGAAGCTCTCCGGCGTCGTCGGCGGCTTTATCAAGCCCGATCTGCCGCGCCCGAAGCCGAATCCGATCAACCGCTTCATCGACGCCTGCGCGAACGGCACCGGCGCTCCCGCCGAGCTGAACATCGACGCCGCGATCGACCTGACTCGCCTGCTCGAGCTTTCGTATATCGCGGACGCGAACAACGAGATTATAAAGCTCTGACAAAAAAGAGCGGTAACCGGACGGTTACCGCTCTTTTGCTATTGATTATTGATCAGGTCAAAGAGCCGCGCGCACGAGAGCGTCGCGCAGTGCGGCTGTGTATCACTTTCGCCTCTGCCCTCCCGCACGCAGCGGACGACCTCGCGCACTTCGTAGACGAAGCCGTTTTTCGTCTCAGTGTCGACGAAATGCTCCGCAATGATTCCGTCGCTTTCGTATAAAACAGCTTCCGACGAATAATGCGGGTGCGGAACGACGATCCTGCCGTCCTCGCCGTAGATCACGAGCGATTCGTTGACAGACGCGGTGAAGGTGGTCTTGAGCGTCGCAAGGCAGCCGCCGAAGCGGATCAGCACAGACTCGGTGTCGTCTGTCCCGGTCGGGCCGCGCGTAACGCCGACGCCGAGTATCTCCTCGTCGCCGCAATGCGAAAGCATGTGTGTGATGATCTCGTACGCGTAAACGGTGAGGTCGAGCGCGACGCCGCCGCCGAGAGACGGGTTGAAGTAGCGGTTGTTCGGGTCGCTCGGGGCGCGGAAGCCTATCGTTATATCGGCGGCTATGGGCGCGCCTATGCGGCCGTCGTCGAGCCAGCCCTTGGCCGTAACGAGCGCGGGCAGAAATTTCGACCACAGCGCCTCCATCGCGAAGACGTTCTTCTCGCGCGATATCGCAAACGCGGCTTCGGCCTCGGAGGAGTTTCGGAACATCGCCTTTTCGCAGAGAACCGGTATTCCGCGCGAAAGGCAGAGCTCCGTAAGCTCGAAGTGCGACGACGGCACTGTCGCTATGTAGACGCAGTCGACGCGCTCGGCGTCAAGCAGAGCGGTATAACCGCCGTATGCGCGCGGTATGCCGTTTGCGGCGGCAAAGGCGCTCGCGCGCCCTATATCCTTGCTCGCGATGGCGACGACATCGCAGGTCGAGCGCCGCGCGGCGTCTATGAATTTCGGCGCGATTTTCCCCGCGCCGAACACGGCGAATGTGAATTTACCCATGCGGTTTCTACCTTTCTTTTTTCGGATGCATCAGCCCTATTATATCACGCCGCAAACAAAAGCGCACGTCTTTTGTGTCGTAAATTTCACCAAGTTCTCCCGCGCGCAATATATTTCAACAAAATAGTCATAACGGTTGCGGCGGCGAGATGGTATAATAAAGCGGATCCCACCGACATTTATAAGGAGTCGCGCCATGAACAATGAATGGACGCCGGCAAAAAGAGCGCGTACCGCGCTGACGCTCGGCAAGCCGGACGAGATACCGACCTTCGAGCTTGAGTTCCAGCTATCGGAGGAATTCTTCGGATACCCGCTTTGGGACAGCCGCTTCGACCGCGGCAGCATCGAAAAGCTGAGCGCGGCGGAGCTTGAAGCCGCCGCAGTCGACCTTGCCGACAGATACGCGCGCGTATACGGCGACAAGACGGCGTACGACATCGGCGGAGCGGCGCTCTCCGGCGACGTCGAAAAGGACTCGCGCCCCGGTCTCGATTACGCTATAATCCCCGTTTACTCGCCCGATTGGTGGAACGCGTCGTCGCCGGTCACGACAGCGTTCCGCCGCCGCCTGCGCGAACATTTCGGCGACACGCGCCTGTTCGGCGGCCACGGCGACGGCACGTTCTCGATACCGTCCGGCAATGATATGTACGGCTTCGCCTACCGCATAGCGGACGATCCGGACGGGGTGAAAGCCGACGCGGAGCGCATGTGCGAAGCCGCGATCGAGCACAACAAGCGCCAGCACGAAGCCGGGCTCGACGTCGCGCTTCTCTGCTCCGATTACTGCTACAACTCCGGTCCGTTTCTCTCTCCCGCGATGTTCGACGAATTCATAACGCCGTATCTCGCGCGGATCTGCGAAGCCGGCCACGCGGACGGGATGCTGATGATCAAGCACACCGACGGAAACATCATGCCGATACTCGATTCGCTCGTCGCGGCGGGGCCGAACGCGCTGCACTCGATCGACCCGATGGCGGGCGTTGACATACGCGAGGTCAAGCGGCTCGTCGGCGACAGGGTCGCGCTGTGCGGCAACGTCCATTGCGCGGCGCTGCAGACGGGCACGGACGAAGAGGTGCGCGCAAGCGCCGAATACTGCCTCAAATACGGCGGCGAGGGCGGCGGCTACATTTTCGCGACGAGCAACGTGCCGTTCAAGGGCATGCCGCCGGAGCGCTACCGCATGATCCTCGACATCTGGAAGGAACACCGAAAATATTAATGCAAGTCAGCTGTATTGCCGAGCAATACAGCTGATTTTTATCTTCTGCTGTTCCACACCTCTCTGCCGCCCGTTATCGTGTGGTCGTGATAAACGGACGCTTCGACTATGTCGCGGTAATACCATTTGCTCTTATCGCGCACATCGGTAAATACGCTCGGCGCATCGGCGTTAAGATCGATGCAGGCATCGTCCGCGCTGCGCCCGAGCATCCGGTTTATGACCGCGACGGCTTCGGCGCGCGTCATCTTCTCCGAGGGCCGGAATGTGCCGTCCTCATACCCCCTGATCCAGCCGAAATACGCGGCCGCGGCTATGCTGTCATGCGACCAGCGCGATTTTTCGACGTCCGTGAACGGCGACGCGATATCGCCCGCCGACTCTGCGAACCTGACCGCCATCGCGCAGAACTGCTCGCGCGTGACGATGTCGTCCGGAGCGAAAACGCCAACTCCTGTACCGCGAAGGACGCCGAGCGCGGAAAGCGTGTTAACCGCCCGCGCGCACCACATCGAACCGGGGACGTCCGAATACGGCGCGCCGACGGAAACGTTTTTATCGATCAGCAGGTTATAGAACATCTGTGCGGCTTCGGCGCGCGTAAGCGCGCGGTCGGGGTTGAATCTGCCGTCCGCGTCGCCTGTGATGTATGCTATATGCGTCCTTGTCTCAAGCAGGCGCGAAACGACTGTCGGGAGCGCGCCCGCTCCGTCGCCGTCAGCCGATTCGGTTGTATTATCCGCCGCATCCGGCATATCGTCCGCCGCGCCGCCGGAGGACACGGACGGTGCGACACCATCCGCCGCGGGCGGAGATGCTTGCGCAACAGGGTTCTGCGGCGCTGGTGCAGCATAATTTATAAGCGCAAGGTATGTCTCCGGCCGCTGCGGCGATTCGTCGACAGCCGCGGTGATCAAGATGAAACAGTCGCAGCAGTAACGGCGCGTTATCTTAATCAGAACATAGTATTCGCCGGGCGTAATGACGGCGGGAACGGCGTCGGACCAGCTCGCGCCGCCGTCCGTGCTGTAAAATACGCCGTCGCCGGGCATTATGCCGGCAAGCGAAGCAACGGCCGGATGGCTTCTGCCGTCCGCCGCGCCGATATACGGCGTTGCCGCGACGTCTTCGATCGCCCCCTCCGTTATGATATACGTCCGCGTCGTGCCGGATGGCGGCAGAGTGTAATTCGCGTTCGTGAGCGAAACCGCGGTCGCCGTATAAGCGCCCGGATAAACCGCGTCGCCGCCCGACACGTTTACGCCGCACTCGTCGCCGTCGAGCACGCCGGACGCCGTCGCCGCGACGCGCGACCTCTGCCCGTCGTAGGCGCGCGTGTCAGCGCCGCTCCACAAAAGAGCCACCTCGCGCGGGTTGATCGATGCGGTCGCAGCTGCCGTGTCCGATGTTAAAACATAGTTGCCCGCCGACGCGCCGGTCAAGACAATGTCCGCCGCGGTCACGCTACTGCGCCCGCCCGCGCCGGGGTTATCGAACATAATGCGTCCAGACGCACCGACATCGTCATCACCGACGATGCCTGCAAGACTTAGCGTTCCGACGGCATCGGTCGTCCCGTCGTAGACTTTGTCCTGCGCAGACAGCGACGCCGTGACGGGTTTTCTGCGTATCGTGACCGTCGCGCTGCCGGACAGCGCGTTTGTCCCCTCCGCCGTGATCTTATAATAAACCGTATAACTGCCCGCGTCGGTGAAAAAAGGCTGTTCGGTCGGTGACGTCAGCGACGCGTCGGAGTAATACGTTATCCGCGCGCGGTTTATCTCGGGCTTCGTGTCCGTGAACGTTACGGAATGCCGGCTTCCGTCGTACTCGCCGTCATACCCCGTGACGCTGACCATGTCGAAGTCGCGCGCCGCGACGGTCAGCGTGCCCGGAACCATGATGAACGTGTAGTCCGCCGCGCTGCCGCCCGTCGGCGCGAGGACATGCTCTCCCACCGATTTCTGCTCCTCCGTAAGCGGGGCGATAAAAGGCGCCGTATAGCCGACGGCCGTCTCTGCGGTCTCGCCGCCGACGAAGCCCGTGACCGATACGGTGAGCGCAGGCGGCTCGTCCATGAATACGACCGTCTCGCCTGGGTACGCCGCCGTCAGCACGGCGGGTGTTATCGTATAGTCCTTCGTGTTGCCGCCTTTAATCGCGTAGTTCGCATTATCGAGCGACGCCGTCGCGGTGTGCGTTCCGGCGCGTACGGCGTCGCCGCCCGTTACGGCGACGCCGCACGCATCGCCGGCGAGAACACCAGCCGCCGACGCCATCACAAGCGACGGACGCGCGTCATAAACGCGGTTCTCCGCGCCGTGCCAGACGAGCGTCACATCGCGCGGCGTGATTTCCGCTTCGGCTGTCGCGGTATCGGATGAAAGCGTATAGTTCGACGCTTTCGTTCCCGTCAGCATAATCGATGACGCCGTGACCGTTTTATCCGCGCCCGCGTTTACATCTTCGAAGCGGATTTCGCCCTCTGCGGACACATCGTCGCCGTCGAGCACGCCCGACAGCGTTATGACGCCGTCGGCGTCCGTCGTGCCGTCGTATACCTTGTCCGAAGCTGATAGCGATGGCGTCACGCTCTTGGGCTCGACCGTTACGGCGAACGTGAAATCGCCGTATGAAGTTTCGCCGCCCGCCTTGTTCGTCACCGTGACGCGGACGATATAACGGTACACACCTGCGTCAAGGCCGGACGGGATCGTATAAGAGGACGCTGACGCTCCCGTTATCGCGCCGCTGCCCGCGGCGGCACCGTTATACCATTCATATGCGTAATCGAAGTTTACCGTATCGGCGCCTGTTATTGTGACAGTCAGTGCCGGCGGCGCATCATAACCGTATGTCAGCGCGGCGGAGCTCTGTCCGGTCAGGATCGGGGCGGCGGCGGGAAGCAGACTCCAGCGCGCGTATAATGTGCCGCCGGCTGTCTTGTCCCATGCGCGCGCGCCTGTTCCGTCTTCATTGTAGTACAACACTCCGGCGGCGGGATCGTCGTAATATCCGGCGAAAGAAAAACCGATGCGCGACGGCGGCGTGATTCGGGGCAGCATCGCGCCGTATGCGGCGTCAACCGCGGTGCTGCCGCCCGTTCCGCCGCACGGGTCGAGCGTCACAGTATAAGCCGCGGTCTGCGGCTGCGCCGTCACGACGATATCGCCGGTGACATATGCGGCATAAACCGTTATCGCGCCGGTCGGCGCGGTGTATGCGTACGCTTCGGGCGGCAGAGCGGAACCGCCTGCCGATATGCTTATCGCGGCGGGGAGTATGTAGCCTGCGTCTGCGGTGAGAATACCGTGCCAGTCGACGCCGCATACGGCCGTGACGGGCGATACCGACACATGATCGCTCGAAACCGACACCGATACCGCAGATGTGACGACGATGTCTGTTCCGCTCTTGATAACGGTCAGCTCCGTGGCGTCCGGCGCGAATGCTGTGAACGGCGTAGAATCCATGTAGGTCTCCGACGATGCGCGCGCGAGCACAGCGCCGGGCGCTGCGGATGCGTTTATCAGTTTTACCGCAGCCGTATCGCCGAGCGCGCCCGTGATGTTAACGCGGCCGCCGGACACGGTCGAAAGGTCGATACCGGTTGTTATGACCGGCTCGCCCCGCAGGTCAACGGCCGCGCCGCCGATATAGCCCGCCGTGCCGCCTGACATCGATATTACAGACGCGTCGGCGCCGCCGAGAACCGTACCGGCGCTCCCGCCTTCGATGGATATATGCGCCGTTCCGCCGACCGTTCCGACAGTGCCGCCGCCGCACAGCAGCGCGGCAGTGCCGCCGGTCATTGTGATATACGTGTCGCCAGCAACGTCGCCCTCACCGCCGCCGTATACATAGACATCGCCCGCAAATGAGCCGAGCGCTGTCCTGACGCCGTCAGCCGTGTCGCTCCACTCGACAACGGTCGCCGCGCCGTCGCCGGACACCCGGATATAATGGCCGTTGCCGTATACGGTAACCGAATCGCCGCTGCGGATGACGGTCGGCCCATCAGGATGTTCCGGCTCCGCATCGGCGAACAGCGCAGGATAAGCGCCTGTCGTCTGCGTCCATTCCAGACGGCTGCCGCGCTCCGCATTCAGCGCGGTCAAAAGATCCGAGTAAAGAGGAACCGAAGTTAATGTAGACGTATTATCCGCCGCATATTTGACGGGAACAAGAGCGCCGGCAGCGTCGGCGAAGGCACCTAAATTAGCGAAAACACAGCCTGTCTTTGAAGCGTAGTTGACGGCGAGAAGGTTGCTCTGCTGCCTGAAGTAGCAATTTATTATGGTCGTTGCGGCTCCGAGGTAACCGGCGATACCTCCGACGGCGTTATTGCTGTCCGGTGCGGCCGGCAGCGACGGAGCGGAAATCAGTCCCGAAAAGCAGCAGTTGTCGAGCGTGCTGTTTTGCAAAAAACCCGTTATGCCGCCTACATACTTCGTGCCTTCCGATACAGTAATATCCGCCGCGGCGTTGCAGTTGACGACCGACGGCGCGTGTATTATGTATCCGGCGATGCCGCCAGCATATGCCTTAAAGCCGTCGATCGCCGTCATCGCGATATTGCCGCGGTTTTCGCAGTCCTCGAGCGCGGCGCAGTTGCGCCCCGCAATGCCGCCTGCGAAGCGCCCGGACGGGTGATACGCACATAACACGGTAATCCCGGCTTCATTCTGACACCGGCTGATTTTGGATGTGTTAACGGCTGCGCTGCCTGTTATTCCGCCGATATAGAGCATACCGCTTGTCAGCACAGCGGTACTGTCGATTGTAAGCGCTCCTTCGTTTACGCAGCCGGTCACGATTGATTCATCGGCGATATATGCTGCGATGCCGCCGACATATATGTTTTTATCGCTGTTGTACAGAGCGGTTACGGTTACGGCCGACCTGCAGTTATCGATTGTGCCGTTTGCAAGCTCGGCCACAACGCCGCCGAAGCGTATATCGGCCGGACATGCCGCCGAGTCGCCCGTCACCGTGCCGACGACAGTCAGATTCATGATTGTGCCGCCGTTAACGCAGCCGAAAAGAGCGTTATATGCGCCCGACGCGGCTGTTATCGCAAGTTCCGACACGGTCATTCCGCCGCCATCAAAGACACCCGAGAAGCCGTTAGCAGCCGTCGCACCGATCGGTATCCACGACGAATACGGCGATATGTCGATATTATTCGTCAGCGTGTAATAAGCTGTGCGCGCGGCAATGCTCGCCTTGCTGCCGTTTATTATTGCGCCGGAGTTTACGCAGTCGCGCATATACGCAAGCTCCGCGGCGGATGTTATCAGGTACGGCGACGCTTTCGTCCCCGCGCCCGAAAGCGTAGTTATAAGTGTTGTATTCACATATAAATCGGACACAACAGCGTCACTTTGCACAAAAGCTGTCTCTGCAGCCGCGACCGCAACAGGCGCTGATATAATGACGAGTATTATTAAAACGCCAAGAAACCGCTTTATCATGCATATTACCTCATACGACGCACTTTTTTGAGCATTATATACCATTATGATGAACAATATATGAATAATATAAAATTATTATGTGTAACAATAAAATGACCTTAAAAATTAGACAAAACAATAGAAATAGAATTAAATTAAGCAACCGGGAGGGCTTGTTGTCTGTGATGAGCAGGCGGCAAGCCCTTAATTTTTACCTTGGTGCATAGGTTGTTATAGTAATCAAGATACGCAATGAGCTCGGCTTTGAAATGCTCCATAGTATCAAAAGTCTGTAAATACAGAAGTTAACTATTCAGGATGCCGAAAAATTTCCATCACGGCATTATCCAGGCAGTTGCCTATTCGGCTCATGCTTTAGCGAATCCCTTTACTGCGCAACATCCTTTGGTATTGCCTGTGCTGATACTGCCAGCCTTGATTCGGAATTAAGAATAAGATTTGTCCCGTCCGGTATCTTCTCAAATGCCTTGTTAAGCATCTCAGTCATCATGGAAAGTACCGGCTTATCCGAGATGGAGTAGCTCACAATGTCCCGGCTGCACAGATCAAGAATCGGCGACAGGCAGAGCTTTTGTCCGAACAGACAGAACTCTGTAACGTCCGTTACCCACTTCTGATTCGACTTTTCAGCTTCGAAATTACGTTCCAGCAGGTTCAGCGCGACTTTACCCACCTCACCCTTGTAAGAATTGTACTTTTTCATTCTCACCCGGCAGACAATACCTGTTTCCTTCATCAGACGCTGCGCAGTCTTGTGATTGAGCATGAACCAACGGTTGCGCAGCGTTAACGGAATGCGGAGGTAACCGTATCGACCCTTGTTCTCATGGTGGACTTCAATGATGTCGCTTCGACCTTTTCGTATTTATCCTGTGAACTCTGTTTTTGGCATGATAATAATAAGTTGCCCGAGGTAATTAAGCGATTGACAGCAATAATGCCGGCAGAAATTCTCACCTCAGTATTTGGATCACCTGCGTTTTTTACGCCGGCGTCGCTCGTCTTCCACAACTAAGGATTACAAGTTTTTAGGTACATATTCTCCGCGCGAAGCCGCTGCACCTCTGCAAGCATGTCTTCCTCTACCTTTTCCGGAATTTTCTCTGGCCTGCCAGTGCTGCCACGCCCACGGCGCTCCACCGCCAGCTCTTCCGGTCCTTCTGTCAGGTTAATGCTCATCCATCTTTGAATACTGTTGTGCCCCTTTACTTCATATATGCGCTCCGCTTTTCTGTAGCTCGTCCTTTATGCAGAACTGCTTCTACTACTTTTTGCTTGTGTTCTGCCATGTATCGCTTGTTTTGTTCTTCTTTTCTCATAAAATCACCCTAATCGTTATCGGTATACAATACTGTCTAACAATTGGGGTGCTGTTCACATTTATGGATTATTTTGCGTAATTGATTTATGTGTTTTTTATTGACCGTGTATTTTATTGTTTTATAGAATCTATTTACAAGAATGTGATTTTATTGTAATATGTATATATGGTAATTTAATTCATAACGGCATGAAAAGGAGCGAAAGTCAATGTACAGTGCATCGGGAAAGCGCTACGGCGCGATGAAGTATAACCGCTGCGGCAAGAGCGGTCTCAAGCTGCCGGCTGTGTCGCTCGGATTCTGGCACAATTTCGGCGACACCGGCGTCTACGCCAACATGAAGCAGATGTGCTTCACGGCGTTCGACAACGGCATAACGCACTTCGACCTCGCCAACAACTACGGTCCGGAGGTCGGCAGCGCGGAGCGCAACTTCGGGCGCATTCTGAAAGACGAAATGGGCGCGTACCGCGACGAGATGGTCATCAGCACCAAAGCGGGCTTCAGAATGTGGAGCGGCCCCTACGGCGATTTCGGCAGCAGGAAATATCTGCTCGCGAGCCTTGATCAGAGCTTACAGCGGCTCGGACTCGAATATGTAGATATCTTCTACCATCACAGAATGGATCCGGAAACGCCGCTCGAGGAGACGATGGGCGCGCTGGCGACGGCCGTCAGCTCCGGCAAGGCGCTGTATGTCGGGCTGTCAAATTATGACGGCGCGACGCTCGAGCGCGCGTGCGCGATACTGGAATCGCTGCACTGCCCGTTCGTCATCAACCAGAACCGGTACTCGATATTCGACCGCTCCATCGAAAATAACGGCTTGAAGAAGACGTCGGAGCGGCTCGGCAAGGGCATCATCGCGTTCAGCCCTCTCGAGCAGGGGCTTCTTACCGACCGCTACTTAAACGGCATTCCCGACGACAGCCGCATCCGCACGGACGGGCGTTTCCTGCGCGAGGACGCGCTGTCGGATAAACGGCTTTCTCAGATACGCACGCTGAACGAAATCGCGGCGCGCCGCGGTCAGACGCTCGCGGAGATGGCTCTGGCGTGGGTGCTGCGCGACAGCGCCGTGACGAGCGTTATCATAGGCGCGTCGAAGCCGGAGCAGATACTCGACAACATCAAAGCTATCGAAAATACCGTATTTACGAAGGAAGAGCTTGACGAGATGGACCGCATCTGCGCAGAATGACGGCAACGGGCGACTTCTTCGGGGGGAGGGTAAAATGAAATATCTGCGCTCGTTCGGGCTGCCCTCCGAAAGAGACGAAGCGGGCTATATCCTATCGTTCCCGGCGAAGCTTGAGATGCGCTGCTACGCGGACAACATATACCCGTTCAGAATTTTCCCTCCGAAGAGGCTCGAGCGCATCGAATTCGAACAGATCACGATGTTTTACGGCGGCAACGGCTCCGGCAAGTCTACGCTGCTCAACGTGATCGCGCAGAAGCTGTCGCTCGAGCGCGACGCGCCGTTCAACAACACGCCGTTCATCGACGAGTATATAAAGCTGTGCGACTGCACCCTCTCTTTCGGCAAAAAAGCGCCGCCCGGCAGCAGGATCATCACGAGCGACGACGTCTTCGATTTTTTACTCGATATACGCTCGCTCAACGAGGGCATCGATCGGCGGCGCGAGGAGCTCTTCGAGGAATACTCAAAGACTAAGACGGAATATTACACACTGAAGTCGCTCGACGACTACGACGAGTTCAAGCGGCACATCGAAGCGAAGACGAGGACTATGTCGTCCTACGTCACGCGCAGGGTGCCGCGCGAGCTGCCCGGACGCTCGAACGGCGAGAGCGCGTTCGAATATTTTACGCGAAAGATCGGCGAAAACGCGCTGTATCTGCTCGACGAGCCGGA
>DBRA01000010.1 GCA_002305445.1 Clostridiales bacterium UBA1380
CGGCGCGGCATATGAATCGCGTACGGGGGTGATTTATATGCAGTACTCGGAGCGTGCGCGCAACATGAAAGCTTTGCGGTTTGCGCTCGGATACGCCGCCGCGGCGCTGCTTTTCGCCGCCGCGGCGGCGCTTTTATGGCTCGCCGCCGACGCAGCCGGCATGACAGCGCGCCTCTTCGGCCGTGATGAGAGCGTGTCTGGCGTGCCGTCGTATCCGCTCGTCGTTATCGACCCCGGCCACGGCGGCGAGGACGCTGGCGCGTCCGGCAACAATCTCCGCGAGAGCGACGTCAACCTCGACGTGTCGCTGCGCTGCGCCGCGACGCTCCGTATGCTCGGCATACCGGTGAGGCTGACGCGCGCGGACGACCGCCTTCTTTATGACGAATTCGGCGACCTCGACGACTACACGGGGCGCAAAAAGGTATACGACCTGAAAAACAGGCTGCGCATCGCGTCGGAGAACCCGAACGCAATTCTTATAAGCGTACATATGAACTCGTTTCCGGATTCGCGCTACGGCGGGCTGCAGGTCTGGTATTCGCGCAACAATGCGTCGAGCTCCGCGCTCGCGGAGGCGGTGCAGACGCACTCGCGCACATACGTCGACCCCTCGAACTCTCGGAAGATAAAGCCGGGCTGGTCGATGTACCTTCTCGACCGCGCCGAGATGCCCGCAATCATAGTCGAGTGCGGCTTTCTGACGAACGAATCGGACGCGCAGCGGCTCGCGTCCGATACGGGCAGGGCCGCCATAGCCGTGTCGATGGCCGCCGCCGCCGCGGTATTCCTCGACGCCTACACAAACGGATGAAAAAACGGGCTCGCCTTTGAGCGAGACGCGGTCCCGCTTAAAGGAGCAATAAAAATGAAGTCGAAAACCGTCTATGTATGCGAAAAGTGCGACTACCAGTCGCCGAAATGGTACGGCAAATGCCCGTCCTGCGGCGCGTGGGACTCGATGAAGGAAGAGACCTACGCCCCTCCCGCGCCGGAGAAGGCGTCCGCTCCCGCAAGGACGCACACCGTCAGCGGCGGCGGAGCGCGCCGCATATCCGACCCCGACGCCGACGACGCGCCCGAGCGCGTCTCGACCGGCTCGGAGGAATTCGACCGCGTGCTCGGCGGCGGGCTCGTCGACGGCTCCGTCGTGCTCGTCACGGGCGAGCCCGGCATCGGCAAATCGACGCTGCTCATGCAGACCTGCTCCGCGATGGCTTCGGCGGGCACAACGGTTCTGTACGTCTCCGGCGAGGAGTCGCGCGGTCAGCTGCGGATGCGCGCGAAGCGGATCGGCATCTCCGCCTCTGACGTGTGGCTGCTGACCGAAACCGACCTCGACGCGATCATGGCGGAATACGACCGCATCAAGCCGGACGTGACGATCGTCGACTCGGTCCAGACCGTCTACCGCGCGGCGCTGCAGTCGTCCGCCGGCTCGGTCGCGCAGGTCAAGGAGTGCGCCGCCGCCTTCATCGGCCGCGCGAAGACGGACGGCTCGACCGTTGTGCTCGTCGGCCACGTCAACAAGGAGGGCGCGGTCGCCGGGCCGAAGGTGCTCGAGCACATGGTCGACGCGGTGCTCAGTTTCGAGGGCGAGCGCTTCGGCGCGCGGCGCATCGTGCGCGCCGTCAAGAACCGCTTCGGCGGCACGAACGAGATCGGCGTGTTCGACATGACGGACCGCGGCCTTGCCGACGTGCCGAATCCGTCCGAGGCGCTGCTCGCGGAGCGCCCGCGCGGACTTTCCGGCTCGTGCGCGGCCGTAGTGCTCGAGGGCACGCGCCCCGTTATCGCAGAGGTGCAGGCGCTCGTGTCGAAGACGGCGTTCCCGTCGCCGCGCCGCACCGCAAACGGCGCGGATTACAACCGCCTGTGCCTGATACTCGCCGTGCTCGAGAAACGGCTGGGGCTGAAGTTCTGGGAAAACGACGTATACGTCAACGTCATCGGCGGACTGGAGCTCGACGAGCCGGGCGCGGATATGGCGATAGCGCTTGCGCTCATATCGAGCCTGCGCGACGCCGCCGTGCCTGACGACCTGATCGCGATGGGCGAGCTGGGGCTGTCCGGCGAGTGCCGCTCGGTATCAGGCATCGAAGCGCGCGCGCGCGAGGCTGCGCGGCTCGGCTTCCGCCGCATCGTTATACCGCAGCACAACGCCGCCGTGACCGGCGACGCCGTGGGAGACGCGGAGATCATACCCGTGCGCGGCATATACGACGCGCTAAAGCTGCTATCGTGAATACGAAAACGCGGCTGTGCCCCGTTTTTTTATGTTATAACGATGTAAAAAACTGCGTGAATATGATATGATTTGATAAATTTATAAATATTTATAACAAAACGTAACATAATGTCTATTGATAATAATTTTTATGTGATTTATAATAAATTCAGCTATATAAAACAAGGCGGTACTGATAATGTGCGGCTCACGTACGGCGGTGCTGATTCCGGCTTATAAACCAGATAAAAAGCTGATCGGTGTCGTGGAAAGTGTTTTCGCGCTACGGCCGGACGTCGGCTTTGTCATAGTTGACGACGGAAGCGGCCCCGATTACGCGGATGTTTTCGATGCTCTGCCGAAACCGCCCGCAGACGGCTCGCTCGTGCTCTTACACCACGAGGTCAACTGCGGCAAGGGCGAGGCGCTCAAGACCGGACTGCGATACATATACGAGAATATGCCGGACGCGGGTGTGTTCGTAACGGCCGACGCGGACGGACAGCACACACCGGCGGATATAATCCGCACCGTCGACGCGGTATACGCCGAATCGGCGGGGACTGACGCAGCTTGCGCGGACACGGCGGGGACAGCCGAATCAGCTGGCGCCGGCGCACCGGCCGGTAAAGCGGACGAGCCGTGCGCCGACGGCACAGCCGGCGACGCTTCAACCGCCGGTAAGACGGAGCAGAGAAGCGGATACGGGGCGCTCGTGCTCGGCAGCCGACTCTTTACGGGCGACGTGCCGCCCCGCAGCATCTTCGGCAACACGCTGACGCGCTTCGCGTTCGCGACGGCGACGGGCGTGCGCATCCGCGACACGCAGACAGGGCTCCGCGCGGCGCGCCGCAGCCTCATCCCGATCCTGCTCGATGTCAAGGGCAGCCGGTACGAGTATGAGCTCAACATGCTGCTGCGTATGACGGAGCTCGGCATCCCGATCTGCGAGATCGACATCGAAACCGTCTACATAAACGAAAACGCGTCAAGCCACTTCAACCCGGTCAAGGACAGCCTGCGCATTTATTCGATGTTCGCGAAGTATTCGGCCGCGTCGCTTGTCTCGTTTTTCGTCGACTTCGCGCTGCTGTTTATCTTCAGGACGCTTTTCGCGGGAATCGGTCTCGGACAGTCGTCGGCGCTGCTATTCTCGGTCGTGTGCGCGCGCGTCATATCGGCGACGGTAAACTTCGTCATCAACCGCATGCTCGTGTTCGAGAGCCGCGAAACGCTTGCGCGTTCGCTTTTCAAGTACGCGGCGCTCGCCGGCGTGTCGCTCGGCGCAAACTACTGCCTGCTGTGGCTTTTGAACATCGCGGCGAAGGTTCCGCTCGCAGCTGCGAAGATAGCGGTCGAGGTTGTGCTCTTCATAGCGAACTACTTTGCGCAGCGGCTGCTTGTATTTCGCGGACATAAAAAAGTTTAACTGACACGGAGTCATATAAAATATGCTTGATTCATCGTATCATGCACCTCAAAAACCTAAACCGATAGCAATCGTTATTATACTCGACATCGTGCTCGCCGGCATCGCGCTGTGCGTTTTCGCGCTGTTTCATCATGTGATTCCGCAGGATCTGACGCCGAGAGGCGGGCCGGAGACGGTGCCGGTCTCGATTGTTGAAGTGGAAGAAGAGCCGGACGACTTCTCGGCAAAGTTCCCGGGCGTTTTCACAGACGGCGAAATCATCTCGAACGACACGACGTATAAATCCAAAAACGTATCGATAAC